>DATMBW010000329.1:0-6910 GCA_035559095.1 Ramlibacter sp. | reverse complement strand
TTAGATGCGGTGCTGGTCGGTGTAGGGGACCAGGGCCAGGAAGCGCGCGCGCTTGATGGCCGTGTTGAGCTGGCGCTGGTAGATCGCGCGGGTGCCGGTCAGGCGCGCCGGGATGATCTTGCCGTTCTCCGCGATGAAGTCACGCAGGGTATCGACGTCCTTGTAGTCGATTTCCTCGACGCCGGCGACAGTGAAGCGGCAGAAGCGCTTGCGCTTGAACAGCAGGGACTGGGTGTTGCGCTTCGGACGCTTGTCCTTGTTGAATTTCTTGAACGTGGCCATGTGGGACCTCTCTTCGCGAAAAAAAAGTTAATCTGGTACGACGAATGACTGGATGTGGAACACGGGGTACTTGCCGTTACGGGGCGTCGCCAGGAATCCGGTGAACTTCCAGCTGCTACCGATGGCCTGTTTGCCCAGCGACTCCGCCAGGCTGCCAAACGCCACCGCCTTGATCGCCGCCTTGACCTGCCTGGCCTGCCCTGCTTCGGTGACCTCGGACTCGTGTTCGAGCCTGAAGTCCAGGGCCGGCAACCCGGCTGGGGTATATCGGAGAACTCCGGCCTCCGAGATGCGCGCGCTCACAACGAGCTGGTTCACTCCGGCGACAGCCGCTTCAGGCCTGGTACTCCGCTTGCTGCGCCTTGCGGGCTTCTTCGCGCTCGACGGTCCTCATCATCGATGAGGGGCCGGTGTCGGCCTTCTTGCGCTGCACGGTCAGGTGGCGCAGGACGGCGTCGTTGAAGCGGAAGGCATGTTCCAGTTCGGCCATCACGGGCTGGTCGGCCTCGATGTTGATGCACAGGTAGTGCGCCTTACCGAGCTTGTTGATCTGGTAGGCCAGCTGGCGGCGGCCCCAGTCTTCCACACGATGCACCTTGCCGTTGCCGGCGGTGATCATGCTCTTGTAGCGCTCGAGCATGGCGGGCACCTGCTCGCTCTGATCCGGATGGATCAGCAAAATGATTTCGTAATGACGCATAGAACTCCTCGAGGATGAAAGCCGCGGCGCGGCTCGGGTGGCAGCCACCCGCTGCGTCGGAAGCGGTGTGGCAAGGAAAAGCCGGCAATTATAGCAAACGGCACCCGCGCGCCACCGCGCTGGTTCAGCGGTCGTTCAGCGCGGCGTCCAGTTCCGAGAACTTCTGGCGTCCCACCGCCTCGCGGATTTTGGGCGCCAATTCCAGCAGTCCCTCATAGTCGGCAGCGGTTTCCACCGCGAGGTTGAGCCGGAAGCCACGCAAGCCGAGGTCGGCGGTGAGCCGGGTGGCGATGGGATAGGCTTCGGCATAGCGCTCTTGTGGCGTTCGCTGCTTGTGCTGTTTCACCGCCTCGGCCGCTGCCTCCGCGGCGGCGGCCTCGGCCGCCGTGACCTCTGGCGCGGTGTCCGACACCAAGCCCAGTTCCGACAACTTGTCGACGTCCGCCTGCGTCACCCCGGTCGCGGCCGTTGCCTCCAGCACCTGCGCAAGCGTCCGCTTGCCGTCGAACAGAATCAGTGCCGACCGCTGGCGCGGCGTCAGCGGGACAGACCTGTCCTTCATCACCCGGAGGCCGGCTTCAGTCTTGCCTAGGATCATGATTTTCTCGCTCGCCTCTGGAATTCCGCGCTGTCCCTACCGCCCTGAAAATGTAGCTCTTTTTTATCACCAAGAAGTACGCTACCACTCCAGGCGCAACTCAGCTTTGCATGTGGCTCCGTTCTTTTGAATAGGGTTTATCCATATTGCGAAGGCAAAAAAAAGCCCGCCGTCCGGCGGGCTTTCGCTGACCGCGCGATGCGCCGTCAATCCTGGTGAATGTCGCGATCCTTGGTTTCCTTCAGGAACAGCGTTCCGATCACCAGCGTCATCACGGAGACGATGATCGGGTACCAGAGCCCATAGTAGATATCGCCCGTCGCCGCGACCATGGCGGTCGCAAGCAGGGGCAGCATTCCGCCGAACCATCCGTTGCCGATGTGATACGGCAGCGACATCGAGGTGTAGCGGATCCGGGTCGGGAAGAGTTCAACCAGGAATGCCGCGATAGGCCCGTACACCATCGTGACGTAGATCAGCATGATGAACAGGATCAGCAATGTCATGCCGTAGTTGACCTTGGTCTTGTCGGCCGGTCCAGGATATCCGGTCGCTTTCAGCGCTGCATCGGCCTTCTTCGCATCCCAGGCACCTTTGAGTTCCTGGTCGCCGATCTTCACGACCAGCGTTTCGCCGGAAACGGCGGGCATGGACTTGAACGACAGGCCCTGCTTGGTGAGGTAGTCCTTGGCCTTGTCGCATTCGGTGAACTTGCTCCACGGCCCGATGAACATGTGGAAGTTGCAGTCCTTGGGCGACGAGGCCACGCTGATCGGCGTCTTCGCCGCGTAGGACTCCAGCGCGGGATTGACGTAGTGCGTCAGCGCGCCGAACAGAGGGAAGTAAGTCACAGCGGCGATCAGGCAGCCGAACAGGATGATCTTCAGGCGCCCGATCTTGTCGGACAGCCAACCGAAGAAGATGAAGAACGGCGTGCCCAGCAGCAGCGACGCACCGATCAGCACATAGGCCGTCAGGAAGTCGAGCTTGAGCGTGATGGTCAGGAAGAACAGCGCATAGAACTGCCCCGTGTACCAAACCACCCCTTGCCCGGCCGTTGCGCCGAGCAGAGCGAGTGCCACGTACTTGTTGTTCGGGTACCTCAGGAAGCTGTCGCGCAGCGGTGCCTTGGAAGCCTTGCCCTCGGACTTCATTTTCTGGAAAACCGGCGACTCCTGCAGCTTGAGCCGGATGTAGACCGAGAATGCGAGCAGGATCACCGAAAAGAGGAACGGAATGCGCCAGCCCCAGTCGGAGAAGGCCTTGGCGTCCATCAGGATGCGGGCGCCGCCGATGATCGCCAGTGCCATGAAAAAGCCCAGCGTTGCCGTCGTCTGAATCCAGCTGGTGTCGTAGCCGCGGCGGTTGTTGGGCGCGTGCTCGGCCACATAGGTCGCGGCGCCGCCGTACTCCCCGCCCAGTGCCAGTCCCTGCAGCAGGCGCAAGCTCACCAGCAGGAAAGGAGCGGCCCAGCCGATGGCCTCGAAGGTCGGCAGCAACCCGACCAGGAACGTCGAGCCGCCCATGACCACGATGGTGACCAGGAAGGTGTATTTGCGCCCGACCATGTCGCCAATGCGGCCGAACAACAAGGCGCCGAACGGGCGGACCAGGAACCCGGCCGCGTAGGTGGCAAAGGCTGAAAGCAATGCCGCCGTTTCATTTCCCTTCGGGAAGAACAGGGCGGCAAAGAACGGCGCCAGAGTGGCGTAGAGATAGAAGTCGTACCACTCGAATACGGTCCCCAGTGAGGAGGCGAAGATGACCTTCCTCTCCTCTTTCACTTCCGTCCCACCGGACGGTCTTGCCCCTGCAGTTACAGTCGTCATGATGGCGTCTCCTTAGTTATAGTGCCGGCCCAGTGTTGGAGGACCTTCTGACACCACGCTGACAATCAGCCCGGCACTGGCGGGCCAAGGGCAAGCCCCAATAGGGCAATCCCTAGCGAGCCGCGGCAACCAGTGACTTGGGCCGGGTCAGCAGGCTGACCACGACTGCAACCGCAAAACCAATGGGTACGCCGAAGACACCGGCCGACAGGGACTGGATGCCCAGCCACAGGTCGTGGCCCGGCGGCATGCCGAAGAAGGCCCGAAAGCCCGGCGCGTTGACCAGCATGTAGTAGATCGAAACGCCCAGACCGGTGAGCATCCCCGCGGCGGCGCCCTGGCGATTGGCGCCACGCCAGAAGATTCCCAGCACCATCGCCGGGACAAAGGCCGACGCTGCCAGCGAGAACGAGGCAGCCACAAGCGGCAGGATGTCGGCGGGCTTGAACGACGCGACCGCCGCCGCCACCAGCGCGACCGCAAGCAATGCGAACTTGGACAGGATCACGCGCCGCTCGGGCGTGATGCGATGGTTGATTTCGTGCGAATAGACGTCCCGCACCATCGCATTGCTGATGGTCAGCAGCAGGCCGTCGGCGGTGGAGAGAGCAGCGGCCAAGCCGCCTGCGGCCACAAGGCCCGAAATGACATAGGGCAGGCCGCCGAGTTCCGGCGTGGCCAGCATGATCATGTCGGCGCCCAGCCGGATCTCTCCCCATTGCAGGATGCGGTCACCGTTCACGTCGTCCACCGAGATCAGCGACGCGTCGACCTTGGCCCATTGCGCGATCCATGGCGGCAGCGAGTCGAAGCTGCTGCCCACCAGTGTGCTCATCACTTCGAACTTCACCAGGACGGCAAGGGCCGGCGCGCTGAGATAGACCAGCGCGATAAAGAAGATCGACCAGGCAACCGAGGAACGGGCCTCGGCCACGGTGGGCGTGGTGTAGTAGCGGGTCAGCAAGTGCGGCAGGCCGGCGGTGCCGACCATCAGGCAGAACATGAGCGCCAGGAAGTTCAGGCGCGAGGTGCTAAAAGCCTGCTGGTCTTCCACGCTCCCATCGGGATCGCCGGCGAACGGCTGGCTGTGCGGCGGCAGGCCGCCAAGCGGTTTGGAGCGCTCGTAACTTTCGTGCATGGCCCGGGTCCAGGCCTCCAGGGCGGCGGGCTCGTTCTTGGGCAGGGCCGCGAGCTCACGGTTGGCCTGCACCACCAGCGCCGAATCGGCGCCTTGCGACTTGAGCTTGCGGATTCTTTCCTGGGCCGCCGAACGCTCGCGCTGCAGCGCCCCCTCCAGATCCCGCAGCCGGTCTTCATACTCATGGGCGCGCGTGAGAAAAATGGCGGCGACCTGCTTTTCCGCCGGGTCCTGAGCCAGTTTCCGCTCAAGCTCGGATATCTTCTGCAGCTGGGAGCCATACACCAGCGGCGCCATGGGGTTGCCCAACTGCTTGTAAGCCAGCCATGACACCGGGATGAGGAACGCCAGGAGCAGGATGATGTATTGGGCCACCTGGGTCCAGGTGATCGCCCGCATGCCGCCGAGAAAGGAGCACAGCAGCACGCCGCCCAATCCCAGCAGAATGCCGATCTCGAACTGCACACCGGTCAATCGCGACGCGATCAGGCCGATCCCATAGATCTGTGCGATCACATAAGTGAAGGAACACAGCATCGCCGCGAACGCAGCGATCACCCGAGGCCATCGCCCGCCGTAGCGCACGCTGAAATAATCCGGAACCGTGTAGAGATTCTGCTTGCGCAGGTGAGGCGCGATCAACAGCGCCACCAGGCAAAAGCCCCCGGTCCAGCCAAGCACATAGGCCAAACCGCCGGCATGCGCCTCGGTGCCGCCGAAGCCCTGCAGGTAAAGGCCGCCGGCCATGCTGATGAAGGAGGCCGCACTCATCCAGTCGGCCGCCGCCGCCATGCCGTTGTACATCGCCGGGATGCGGCGGCCGGCAACGTAATACTCCTCCGGGTCGGTGGTGCGTCCGTAGATGCCGATGGCAGCGTACATCATGACGGACGAAAACATGAAGATAGGCCCCAGCCAGAACCGGGACAGCCCTTTCTGTTCGGCCCACGCCATCAGCAGCAGAAATGCGATCAGGCCGGCGACGTAGATAGCCACGGTCCGATGCAACCGCATCTTGTAGGCCGCGTACTGCGCCGAATCAGGCATCCGTCGCCCCAGCTTCAGGCGGCAGGTTGTCCTCGGGCGCCAGCCGTTTCATCGCGACGGCATAAACGACCACGATGGCGATGAACACCAGCACCGCACCTTGGGCCGCCATCCAGTAATCGAACGGCCAGCTTCCCAGCATGAACTGCAAATCGCGCGCGAAGAAACAGAAGCCGAACGTGACGACCGCCCATACGACCAGCAGGCCGGCCTTCAGCGCCAGTACGCGAGGGTCGTGTTTTTCGTGCACCGCCGGGTTGCCCATCGGGCGATCATCACACGGCAGCCTCGCGGCCGGTCTAGGTATTTGCTCGAACCGCTTCAGTCGGCGGCCAGCTGCCGCCAGGTGGCGATCACGCTGTCGGGATTGAGCGAGATCGAGGAGATGCCCTGGTCGGACAGCCAGCGCGCGAAATCCGGGTGGTCGCTGGGCCCCTGGCCGCAGATGCCGACATACTTGCCTTGCGCCCTGCACGCCGTGATCGCCCGGCTCAGCATCGCTTTCACGGCCGGATCGCGTTCATCGAAATCCGCGGCCAGCAGTTCCAGGCCCGAGTCCCGGTCCAGGCCCAGCGTCAGTTGCGTGAGGTCGTTCGAACCGATCGAAAAGCCGTCGAAGTACGCCAGGAATTCGTCCGCCAGGATCGCATTGCTCGGCACCTCGCACATCATGATGATCTTCAGTTCCGAGCCGGCCGACCCGTCGCCGCCTTCGCCGCGCTTGAGCCCCTGCTGCGCCAGCAACTGCGTCACCCGGTCGGCCTGGCCGAGCGTGCGGACAAACGGCACCATGACCTGCACGTTGGTCAGGCCCATCTCGGTGCGCACGCGCCGCAGCGCCTCGCACTCCATCGCGAACGCTTCCCTGAACTCGGTGCTGATGTAGCGCGCCGCTCCGCGAAAACCGAGCATCGGGTTTTCTTCCTCGGGTTCATAGCGCGAACCGCCGATCAGCTTCCGGTATTCGTTGGACTTGAAGTCCGACAGCCGCACGATCACCGGCTTGGGCCAGAAGGCGGCGGCAATCGTCGCCACGCCCTCGGCCACCTTGTCGACGTAAAAGGCCCGCGGCGACGCATGCCCGCGCGCCACCGACTCCACGGCCTTCTTCAGGTCCACATCGACGTTGGGATAGTCGAGGATGGCCTTCGGGTGCACGCCGATGTTGTTGTTGATGATGAATTCGAGCCGCGCGAGGCCGACGCCATGATTGGGCAGCTGGCAGAAATCGAACGCCAGCTGCGGGTTGCCGATATTCATCGTGATCTTGACCGGGATCTCGGGCATCTCGCCGCGCTGCACCTCGCTCACCTCGG
>DATMBW010000328.1:0-3731 GCA_035559095.1 Ramlibacter sp. | reverse complement strand
AAAAAGTCCACCACCTTGGGGTCGGACAGCTTGAAAAAGAAATGCTCCGACTTGCGCAGTTCGGGCGCGGCGCCGGTCAGGGTGGAGTACGGGTTGATCAGGTCGGTGGGCGAATAGACGCTGCTGCAGACCTCGCAGGCGTCGCCGTACTGGTCCTTGGAGTGGCAGGTCGGGCATTCGCCCTTGATATAGCGGTCGGGCAGGAACATGCCTTTGACCGGGTCGTAGAACTGTTCGATCGTGCGCGTGGCGATCATGCCGTCGGCCTTCAGCCGCCGGTAGATGGCCTGGGCCAGTTCGGTGTTCTCCGCGCTGTCGGTCGAGTGCCAGTTGTCGAACTGCACGTGAAAGCCGTCCAGGTACTCTTTGCGCCCGGCCGCGATCTCCGCCACGAAGGCCTGGGGTGTCTTGCCGGCTTTTTCCGCCGCGATCATGATCGGCGCGCCATGCGCATCGTCGGCGCCGACGAAGTGCACCATATGGCCCTGCATGCGCTGGAACCGCACCCAGATGTCGGCCTGGATGTACTCCATGATGTGGCCGATATGGAACTTGCCGTTGGCATACGGCAGGGCGGTGGTGACAAAGAGCTTGCGCTGTGCGGGCATGGGGCTTTTCCGGAGGGAACCGGCAATTTTAGCTGCGCTGTAACAAGCCCGGCAGTCGGCGCGTCGCGGCGCAAAACCCCATCAGTTGTCCGGGTACGGTTTTGGGCCGAGTCGTTACACTGCATGACGTACAGGAAATTCATCACTCATGGCTACCCAAGACCAATTGCTCCAGGCCCTCGCGGCCATCATCGATCCCAATACCGGCAAGGACTTCGTCAGCACCAAGGCCGTCAGGAATCTGCAGGTCCACGAGGGCGACGTTTCTTTCGACGTCGAGCTCGGCTACCCGGCCAAGAGCCAGATCCCGGCGCTGCGTAAGGCGCTGATCGCCGCAGCCAAGGGCGTGCCGGGCGTGAACAACGTGTCCGCCAACGTTGCGAGCCGCGTCATCGCGCACGCGGTGCAGCGCGGCGTGGCGCTCCTGCCCAAGGTGAAGAACATCGTCGCGGTGGCGTCGGGCAAGGGCGGCGTTGGCAAGAGTACGACGGCGGTCAACCTGGCCCTGGCGCTGGCCGCCGAGGGCGCCGCGGTCGGCCTGCTCGATGCCGACATCTATGGCCCCAGCCAGCCGATGATGATGGGCATCAATGGAAGGCCCCAGTCCGCCGACGGCAAGACCATGGAGCCGCTGGAGAACTACGGCGTGCAGGTCATGTCCATCGGGTTCCTGGTGGCCCAGGACGAAGCGATGATCTGGCGCGGTCCGATGGCCACCCAGGCGCTGGAGCAGTTGCTGCGGCAGACCAACTGGGCCGACCTCGATTACCTGATCGTGGACCTGCCCCCCGGCACGGGCGATATCCAGCTGACCTTGTCGCAGCGGGTGCCGATGACCGGCGCCGTGATCGTCACGACCCCGCAGGACATAGCGCTGCTCGATGCGAAAAAGGGCGTCAAGATGTTCGAGAAGGTCGGCGTGCCGATCCTGGGTATCGTCGAGAACATGGCCGTTCATGTCTGCAGCAAGTGCGGCCACGCCGAGCACATCTTCGGCGAGGGCGGCGGCAAGCGCATGGCGGCCGAGTACGGCATGGATTACCTGGGCGCGCTGCCGCTGGACATCAGGATCCGCGAGCAGGCCGACAGTGGCCAGCCCACCGTCGTGGCCGATCCCGACGGCGAGCTGGCCGGCATCTACAAGGGCGTCGCGCGGCAGATGGCGATCAAGATTGCCAGCAAGGCCAAGGATTTCTCGTCCAAGTTCCCGAGCATCACGATCTCGAAAGAGACCTAGGTTCCCAAAACCAAGGAGTCGGCGATGGCGCGCATGAGAGCACTGGTCGCGGCGTTGCTTGCCATGTGGATTGGTGGCAGTTGGGCGGGCCTGGGAAGCACTCCCGCCAACCTGGGCCCGCGCGTGCTCACCGCGAAAATCCACAAGGATGACGCGAGCCGGGCTGCCTACACCGACGTCGAGACGAAGCTGGAGTCCGGAACGGTCGTCCATGAGTACGTGGGCGCGGACGGCATGGTGTTCGCGGTGTCATGGTCGGGGCCGTTCCTGCCCGACCTGAAGGAAGTCCTCGGCAGCCACTTCGATGCCATGGTGGCGCACGCGGGCAAGACGGCCAAAGCCGGCCGATCGCAACTCGCATTGAGGCAGTCCGAGCTCGTGATTGTTTCGGGCGGCCACATGGGGGCCTTCGAGGGCCGCGCCTGGCTGCCCGCGAAACTGCCGGCGGGCTTTGGGCCCGGCGACGTCAAATGAATGCCGGTGCCGTGACGATCCGGTCCCGGGCGCGGAGCCTGTCGCGCTGCATCGTCCTGGTTGCCGCCGGCGTGCTCGCCGCCTGTGGCGGCGGTGGCTCGGGCGAGGCCCCCGCGGCGCCGGCCGGACCATCCGCCCCCAACGCGCTGGCGATCACGGTCGACCGCGGGCTCGATGGCGCCGCGCTGAATTCGCCGTTCGTCAGCGTGACGGTCTGCATGCCGGGAACGGCAACTTGCCACACAGTGGACCATGTGCTGGTCGACACGGGATCGTTCGGCTTGCGCCTGATGGCGTCCGCCGTGGCCCCCGCACTGTCGCTGCCGCCAGTGACCCACACTGGCACGCCTGTCGCGGAGTGTGCGCACTTCGCAACCGGCTTCGTCTGGGGGTCGGTGCGGCGGGCGGACGTCAAGCTCGGGGGCGAGACGGCGGCGAGCCTGCCGGTGCAGATCATCGGGGACACCGCGGCCCCGTATGCCGCGGTGCCGGCCGCTTGCAGCAATACCGGCGCCAACTTCGGGGCGGACCTCGGGGTCAACGGGCTTCTGGGCATCGGGGTGTTCAACGAGGACTGCCCGGCCTGCGCCTCGAGCCCGGCACCGGCTGTTTACTTCGCTTGCGGGACTGGCTGCTTCGCCACCTCTTTACCCCTGGCCTCGCAGGTGGCCAATCCAGTCGGCGCGTTCGCGGTGAACAACAACGGGGTGGCAATCGTTCTGCCCGCGGTGCCGCCGGGAGGGGCCGCGACACTGTCGGGATCGTTGATCTTCGGCATTGGCACGCAGTCCAACAACCAGCTCGGATCGGCGACGGTTTACGCAACCAACAGGCTGGGCAATTTCACGACCACCTACAAGGGCGTCGCCTATTCTTCCAGCTTTCTCGACAGCGGCTCGAACGGGATATTCTTCACCGACCCCGACATAGCACAGTGCTCGGGCTTCTTTTGCCCGCCGATGCCGTTGGCCCTGTCGGCCGTGAACACGTCCGCCACGGGCGTTTCCGCAACAGTCGATTTCACCATCGAAAGCATCCAGACCATCAGCCGCGGCGTGGCGGCAGCACATGTTGGAGGGGAAATCGGACTGCCGAACACCTTCGACTGGGGCCTGCCCTTCTTTTACGGGCGAACGGTGTTCGTCGCCATCTCGGGCGCCCCGACGCCGCAGGGCCTCGGTCCTTACTGGGCCTATTGACCGCGCGCCAGGGCTCAGCACGTCTCGTTGCCGAGGCAGCACTCGGCCCGGCCGCGGCCGCGACGCCGGGAGGGGCGGTCACAGCGGCTCACCATCGGATAAACCACAGTGCCCCAGGGGCCCAGTGCGGGCCCGACCGACATCCACTAAAGTAGCTCCATGAGCCAACGCCCCAGCGTCGAGGTTGCGGTGATCATGCGCCGCGAGCGCATC
>DATMBW010000327.1:0-2843 GCA_035559095.1 Ramlibacter sp. | reverse complement strand
CAAACCCTGCGCAAGCTCATTGGCCAGCCGGTATCCTCCGACGAGGCGCGCACTTTGCTGCGCGGCTATCTCGCACGCACGCTGGAGCCGCCCGAAGCCGCGCAGCGCCAATACCAGCACGCCTTGATCGACGAGGGATGCCGCGTTTTCGCCGCCTTGCACAACAGCACGAACGTCGAGCAGCGGCAGTCCGCCGTGCGGCGGTTGCGTGCCTATCAGCGCGACCTGCGCGAACTCGCGGCCCAGAAATGACAGCCGCTACGGCGACGTTCGTGCTCTGGCGGCTTGCGGCGGCAACCACGCTGATCGTCCTTGCGTTCGCCATGGCCGCCCCCGTGCTCGCGATCAGCCTGCAGCAGGCCGGCCACAGCACTGCCGCCGTGGGCGCCTTCGCGATGATCCCGTTCCTGCTCATCGCCGTGCTGATCCCCATCGTGCCCCGTGTCTTGTCGCGATGGGGCATCGTGCGTGCGTACCGCTGGGGCTGCTTCCTTCAGCTGGCCGGCGCCGTTGGCTACGCGGCCGGCAGCAGCCTCCCGGTGTGGTCCCTGGCCGCAGTGACCAGCGGCACCGGCGCCGCGGCCTTGTGGAACGCCACCGAGGCGCTACTGGCGCGCGAGGCGCCGGCGGACCGGCGCGGCCGTGTGATGGGCTTGTACCAGACGTCCCTCGGGGCGGCACTCGCGCTCGGGCCTTTCATGCCGGCGCTGCTGGGCTGGGGGGTCCGGCCAGTGCTCTGGGCCGCCGCGGCGGTGGTGGCTGCCTGCTGCCTGATCGCCCTGTCCATTCCACTGCACGCGACGACCGAGCCTCCACTGCACGCCCGCAGCGGCACCTGGCATGCCTTGCGAATGGTGCCGGCGCTGGCGGGCATCGCCTTCACTGGCGGGGTGTTCGAGGCCGGGCTGGGCTCCGTCAGCGCGGCCTATGCGTCGGCGAGCGGACTGGGCTTGAGCGCGGCCGCGAGTGTCGCGGGCGCCATCGGCGTGGGCAGCTTTTTGTGCCAGTACCCGGCCGGCGCTGCCGCCGACCGCTTCGAGCCATCGAGCGTGTTTTCCACGGCGGCGTTGCTGTTGCTGGCGGCCAGCCTCGCGTTCGCGTTGGCCGGGCGCGCCCCCTGGCTGCTCTGGGGGGTCGGGCTGGTGTGGGGCGGCGTCGGCGGCGCACTGTACACGCTGGCGATGGTGCGCGTGGCGCATGAGTTTTCGGGCCGGGCCACCGCGGGCGGCGCCGCCGCGATGATCACCGGCTATACCCTGGGCGGCACCGTCGGGCCGGTGGCAAGCGGCAGCGCCCTGCAATGGGGTGGTGTAGCGGGGCTTGCGGCGGTGCTGGGCTCACTGGCCCTGGCGACCCTGTGGGCCGCGCGCGGCATCGGCCGCCCGCCCAGGGCTTGATCAGCGCTCGCCCTTGGAGTGCGAGCGGCCTTCTTTTTCGGCTTCGTCCAGATCGCGCGCTTCCTGCTCCGATTGCGGCCTGGCCGCCTGCGCGTCGGCCTCGACATCGGCTTTCTTCAAGTACTCCTTGATGTTCTTCTGGTAGTCGCGGGTGGCTTCGTAGCTGCCCTCGCCCATCTGCTGCGGGCCGTCCTTCGGCTGCGCCGCCGTGGGCTGGTCCTTCGAGCCGGACGGTTGCTGCGGGGGGTCGTCTTGCGGCGGCTGTGGCGGCTGCAGGATACGTGGCACGGAATTGTTGGGAACCATGGGGGCATCTCCTGTTGATCGGACGCATCGCGCAAAGAATCCGAAAGCTTAGGGGGCCAAGCCCAGCGGTTTTGTCGTCCGTCGCGCGGCCGGCCTGTCGGTGCCGGCCTACGTCAGCGAATCAGGACCCGCTCAAGCTTGCAACGCATCCCACATCTCCTTGTCGCGCTCGGCGGTCCAGATGCGTGGGTTCTTGATGCCCCTGGCCTCGTCGTAGGCACGGCTCACGTCGAACGGCAGGCAATGCTCATAGATGAACACGTGGCCGAACAACGGGTCCATCCGTTTGCGCGTATGCGCCATCGCGGCCTTCAGGTCCATGTTGGCCGCGGCCGCTTCCTTGGCCGCCGCGTACAGCGTCTCAACCCAACGCTTGGTGTAGTCCAGCGCCTTGTTGACGTCGTGCGCGCCCTTCATCGCTTCGCCGCGGCCGGGGACGATCGCTTCGGCGCGCAGCGCACGCAGCGCCTCCAGCGTGGCCGGCCATTCTTCCAGGTGCGCGTCGCCGGTATACACCCCGGCTTCATATTCGACCAGGTCGCCGGAAAACAGCACCTTTTCGTCCTCGACCCAGGCGATGGTGTCGCCACGCGTGTGCCCCGGTCCCGGGTGCCAGATCTGGACCAGTACGCCGCCGAGGTCCACCGTGAGCTTGCCGGGAACTTGGCCCCTGGCCGGATTGCCGCCGCCGATCACCATCGTCGGCCAAGTGAGGCCGGGTATGGTTTCGGCGTTGCGGAACAGGCGCGGGAAGCGTTCCATCTCCGACTGCATGTCCTGCTGGCCGCGCTCGACGATCAGGTCCAGCGTGCCCTGGCTGGCGATGATCTCGGTCGCGCCTTCGGCCGCATAGGCGCTCGCGCCAAGCACCCGCACGGCGTGGTAGTGCGTGAGCAGCACGTATTTGATCGGCTTGGTGCTGACGGAGCGGATGCGCCCGATCAGGTCCTGCGCCATCGCGGGCGTCGCGGTCGCATCGCTGACCATGATGAACTTTTCGCCGATGACGACGCCGGAATTCGGGTCGCCTTCGGCGGTATAGGCCCAGCAGTGGGCGCTGAGCTGCTCGAAAGTGATCTTCTTGTCGGCCAGGTCGGCCTGGCTGGCGAAGGCCTTGGACATCGTCGTCTCCCGTGCGTT
>DATMBW010000326.1:0-3276 GCA_035559095.1 Ramlibacter sp. | reverse complement strand
AGTTCGTCGTAGTCGGTGGCCTTGCGCACGTAGCTGTTGGCGCCGTGGGCATAGCAGGCGGCCATGTCGCTCTTTTCGGTGGAGGAAGAGTGCATGACCACCGGAATGGTGGCCGTGCGAGGGTCCTTGCGCATGGCCTTGAGCACCTCCAGCCCATGCAGCCGCACCAGCTTCATGTCCAGGATCACCAGCTGCGGCTGCCGCGTGGTGTCGCGGGAGGAGTGCGCGCCCCGGCCGAACAGGTAGTCCAGCGCTTCCACCCCATCGCCGGCGGTTGCAATTTCCGCCGTGTCACAGCATTCCGCGAGCGCCATGACGGTCAGTTCAAGGTGATCGGGATTGTCATCCACCACGAGAATCGCGGCGTGGTTCATCGTCGAGCCCAAACGAAAGCACTCTCTCCAGCGCGTGGCCGGACTCCCCCTGATTACCGAAACCGGCGACAAACGCCCCTGCCGGCCTTGCAGGCATTTTCGCACACGTGCCTTACCGCGGTACGCCGGCGTATCGGGGCGGCTGTCGAGCTTGGTTTTCGCGGCGCGGCGACGGCGTCGCGTCCTACAAAACGAGAGGCGCCGCGCCGACACAATGCAAGCAGGCCCCACACCTCAGGTGCGGGCACTCTGGGCCAGCGCCTGGCAATAGTCGATCAGTGCGTCCGTCTCCATGGATTTGTCGAACACTCCATCGCAGCCTAGCGCCTCGCATTTCTTGCGCACGTCGAGGATGGCCGCGCCGGTCAGCACCACCATTTTCTGCTCGGGCTTGCGGTTGCGGCACGCGCCGAGCACGCCGAAGCCGCTGCCCCCAGGTTCGAGTATCAGGTCGATGATGGCCACATCCCATTCATTGGCAGAATCCGTCAGCCATGCGATCGCGGCTTTTTCGCTGCCCGCGACGCCGGCGGTGACGGTGTCGGCCAGCTCGGCGAGCGCCTCGACGAGGCTGTTGCGGATCGCCACGTTGTCTTCCACCACAAATGCTCTGAGGGCCACGTCCGGTCTCCTTGCTCTTGCTGCTGCGGCTGCCGATCAGGGTCGCTTGCGCCGCGCGGCGTCGGGCGCGCAGGACGCGGAGTTGATGCATTTTGCACGCAAGCTGCAAGGCCGTGGGGTGGTTGTATGAGCTTGCAAGCCGAGCAGGAACTGGTGGCGCTGCGCGAGGCGCTGGACGATACGCGCCGGCAGTTGCTGGCCGAGCGTGCGCTGGCCGCGGAACGCGAGGCGCTCGTGGAAAACGAACGCGCGGCGCGTGTCTTCGCCGAACGCGTGAATGCCCTGAAGGATGAATTCCTGGCCATCGTCTCGCACGAGCTTCGCGGGCCGCTCAGCGCGATCGCGGGCTGGGCCCACATCCTGCAATGCGGCGCGGGCGCGGAGGATTTCCACAAGG
The DNA here is from genome assembly GCA_035559095.1 of Ramlibacter sp. GTDB lineage: Bacteria > Pseudomonadota > Gammaproteobacteria > Burkholderiales > Burkholderiaceae_C > Ramlibacter. Next base: position 1,884 of record DATMBW010000326.1, on the reverse strand, counting down.
GACTGGAAGTGATCGACCAGAGCGTGCGGGTCCAGACCAAGCTGATCGAGGACCTGTTGGATATCAGCCGGGTCACGTCGGGGCGCCTCAGCCTTGACGTGCAGGCGCTGGAACCGCGCAGTTTCATCGACGCGGCCGTGGAAGCGGTGCGCCCCGCGGCCGAAGCCAAGGGCATCGGCATCCGCAAGGTGCTCGATCTGGCCGCGGGCCCGGTCACGGGCGACCCCGGCCGGCTGCAGCAGGTGATGGTGAACCTGCTGACCAATGCCGTGAAGTTCACGCCGGAACGCGGCCGGATCGAGGTCGGTTTGCAGCGCCGCGGCGAGCAGGCGGAGATCACCGTGGCCGACACAGGGATCGGCATTGCCGCCTCGTTCCTGCCGCATGTATTCGACCGCTTCCGCCAGGCCGATGCCTCGATCCATGGCCGCTACGGAGGCCTGGGCCTGGGGCTGGCAATCGTCAAGCATCTGGCGGAGGCGCACGGCGGCAGCGTCACCGCGCAAAGCCCGGGAGAGGGTTGCGGCGCCACATTCATCCTTCGGCTACCGCTTGCGCCGCGCCGGGTCGAGCCCGCGCCCGCCCGGCCCGCTCAGGCGGCGGCAGTGCCGAGGGGCAGCGCGAGCGGCGCGCCGGTGGCGGACGCCGCTCACACAGGGGCCTAACCGACCCGCACGTCGATACGCCGCGGCTTGGCTTCTTCCAGTTTGGGAATGGCCAGCTTCAGCACTCCATCCTTCAAGCTGGCCTCGATCCGCGACGCATCCAGTTCGCGGCTGAGCGTGAACTGGCGACGGTACGAGGGATACTGCGCTTCCCCGTAGATCAACTGCATGTTTTCGGGCTGTGCCGTGGAGGCTGTGGCCTCCAGCAGGAGGCTTTCGCCGTCCACACGCACGCCGAGCCTGTCACGGGAAACGCCCGGCAGGTCGGCCAGCAGCGTGATCCCCGACTCATCTTCGAATACATCGACCGGCGGCACGATGAACGGCTGGTTGCCGGCCTGCTCATCGGACATCTGCTTGGGCATGTTGCGCTCGGATGTCTGGAGTTCGGAACTCATGGCAATCTCCTTTGTTCGCTGGTGGCAAGATCAGCTGACTTCGATGCGGCGTGGCCTGGACGATTCGCGTTTGGCTACGGTGATACGCAGGATGCCGTCGCGATAAGTGGCGTCCACCTTGCCCGGGTCCGCCTCGTCCGGCAGGCTCACGACGCGGCGGAAATTGCCCGCGAACCGTTCCTGGGCGTACACACTGATGTTGTCCCCCATCTCCGGCAGCTCGCTCTTGCGCTCACCCGAGATCACCAATAAGCCGCGGTCGATGCTCAGTTGCAAGCCGGCGGGATCCAGCCCGGGCGCAAGAGCCATCACTTCAATGGTGTCGGGCGTCGTGCCGACGTTGATCACCGGGAAGCTCGCGCCGGTCAAGGCGCGGATGCTGGACCGCTCGGCGGGGCGGAACAGCTGGTCGAGCACGCTTTGCAAGCGGTTCAGCTCCGAGAACAGGTCCCCGGCAGGTCTGAAGGTTGCGTTCATCATCACAGCTCTCCTGTAGTTGGGTAACGACAAAACAACTGATTGCGCTGCGCAGCCTTCAGCCGCGCGAACCTGAATTAGCGGCGGGTTCCGGATTTTCAAGAGGCCGGGAAAAGGCAGACTTCCGCACACGGAAGTCCTTTTTTCCAGCGGCCTACCACCGCCCAACCAGCACCGGAACGGCCGAGACGAGCAACGCCACACCCGAGGCCGTGAGCAAGGCCAGGACGACCTTGCGAAAGGCCGTTTCGCCGATGCCCAGGTAAAGACGCCCGCCGAGCAGCGCTGGGATCAGCATGGCGGGCGCGACGATGGCGAACAACGGGACCATCTGGCGAGTGGCG
>DATMBW010000325.1:0-9255 GCA_035559095.1 Ramlibacter sp. | reverse complement strand
GCGCGGCGAGCCGGGTGAACAGGTCAAATACCTTGGCTTCCGCAAAGTTGCCGGCCTGAGTCAGTGCTATGGCCCAGACCAGGAGAACGGCAAGCACCCCGGCCGCCGCCCCCGCCAGCGGCCGGCGCAGCCGATCGCTAGAAGCGGTAGCGCGCATCCAGCAACAGCCGCCGGATCTGGCGTTCCGACTTCTTGCCCAGCAGGTTCAGCGCCGCGGCACCGATCACCCAGTGCTTGTCGGCGGTCTCCCAGAATCCCATCAGGTCCAGGTTCGTTGCGGCCGGCCGCGAGGTGAGGTTCTCCTTGTCTTCGAAGCGTTGCGAGCGATAGACGACCCGGCCGCTCAGATAGAAGCGCTGCATGCCGGCCCAGGTGGCACCCAGCACCAGGGTGCTGCGCGGCAGGAAGGGGATGCGCTTGCCGCTCACCTCCAGCGTCGGGCTGTCGCTGTCGTCATAGCTGCTGCTGGAATGCTGGTGCAGGTATTTCAGGTAGCCCGAAAGCTGCCGGCTGAACATGTGGTTGACGCCGAGGGCGGCGGCGCGCAAGGTGCCGCGCTCGAACGAGGGCGTCTCCTCCAGCACTTCGGTGGCCGACAGGTTGACCACTTGCGCGTTGCGCAACTCCTCCAGGAAGGGCAGGCTCGGCGTGCGCAAGTCGACGCCCAATCCGCTGGGGTTGGTCACGCGCAGGTGATCCAGGCGCGCCGACAGAAACGTGTTGTCCCCGACCGTGAGGCCGGCCTGAGCCACGCTGCGGCGATGCCGCCCGCCCGCCTCGACCAGTCGGTCCTCGACCGGAATACCGGCGGTTTGCACGCTGTTGAGCGTGCTCACGCTCAGGGGCCGCATCCAGTCCTGGTAGGCTGCACGCAGGGTCAGTTGCGGTTGCGGCTGGAACACGATGCCCAGGCGTGGTGTCAGCAGGCGCTCGGTGTCGTTGCGGTCGGCGGCCTTCGAGTCGCCGGCCTGCAATGCCAGCAGGGCGACGGCGGTTTCACCGTGCACCTGATGGCGCAGCCGGTTGGCGGTGAGGGTGCCGTCGATCGTGACAGCCGGCCCGATCCGGCGTTGGCCCGTCAACGTGATTGCCGAGAAGCGGCGGTCTATATCGTTGAAGCCGCTGGACACCAGGGTGTCGCTGAAAGACTGGCCCAGCATCGAGACCTGGATCGGACCCACGGCGTCCACCGCGTTGTACTGGGTTTCCTTCACATATTCGACACCGGCGGCGACCCGGGTGTCCGCGTCCAGGTCCACGGTGTGGTGCGCCTGCAAGTCCGACAACCGCTTGCCGAGCTTGCCGAACAGGCCCAAGGTACCGCTGAATGAACTGGTCAGGAACTGCGCGGGCATGGCCTCGAGCGTCGTGGCATCGGTGCTGTGGCCGAGTTTGAGCCAGCTCTGGGCCGTTGGTGACCAGCGGTAAGACATTCCCGCAACGGCCTGGCGGGTGGCGTTGTCCAAGGTGCTGCTGACAAAACCCTCGTCGAAGAGGTTGAGCCGGTTGTGTCCGCGCAGGCCGATGTCGGTCTGGTTGAAGTAAGCCAGCAGGCCGAGCCGCTCCGTCGGACGCGCGCCCAGCGCGAGCGTGCCCACCGACGCGCGGGCATCCGCGGGCCCGGTGGGATCGAAGAAGGCCGGCGCATTGGATACGCCGACATCGATCGGCATGTCGGTGACGCGGGCGTTTTGCGCCTTGACGAAAAATGCCAGCGGAAACATGCCCTGGCTCAATCCGTTGACTGCCAGCGAAGTGCCCCATAGCCGGTAGAAATCGCGGTCGAGGCTGATTCCGGCCGCCCCATAAATGCCCGGCCGCTGCAGCAGCGACGAGAAACGGGGGCTGGCGCCGAACGCCAGCGGATCGCTCAGGAAGCCCTGGAACAGTTCCGAGTTCTTGTTGAATTCGCCCGGGTAGCGGTCGGACAGGAACAGGTGGCTGCCGCCCCAGTACGGCAGATAGGCCTGCTGTGCCAGCTCGAGGGCCCAGTCCTCCAGGCCGAAGAAGGCCAGCGCCGCGCCCAGGTCGGCACGGCCCTTCTGGTCGTTGGCCAGCTGGTTCAGCGACTTGAGGTATGGCATGCGCTGCACCGCGGCGCGCGACGCCTGCACCGCCTCGCCCGCGCGAAACAGGTCGGTGTGGATCTGGGCCAGGAACAGCCACGGCACGGGGTCCTTGTCGTCCAGCGCGATGGCCTGCTGCAAGGTGGCGATCGCGTCGTCATGGCGCCCGAGCTGGTAGTAGGCCACCGCCGTGTAGGTTTTGGCGCGGGAATAGCGCGGCTCCATGACGCCAGCGCGCAGGAAGGCGTCGAGTGCCGCCGCCGCATCGCCCTGCTTCAGGCGCAGCAGGCCCAGGCCCGTGAGGGCCACGTAGTCGCCGGGGTTGTCGGCCAATGCCAGGTCAAAGGCGGCACGGGCCGCCCCCAGGTCGTTGCGGTAGGTTTCCAGCGTGCCCAGCTCGCCCCGGTAGCCAACCCCGTCGGGCTTCAGTTCGAGCGCCCGCAGCAAGGCGGCGCGCGCCGGAACGCTGTCTTCCCGTTCGGTGTGTGCGCTGCCCAGTCCGAACCAGCCGCGGTCGTCGTCAGGGGCGAGCCGGATCGCGCGCGAATAGGCGTCCACCGTGGCACGCGCATCGCCTTGCCGCCGTGCCAGCTCACCGCGCGCCAGCCAGAGCGCGGCCGGGTCCGACTCGGCGGGGCGGCCCAGCGTCAGGGCGCTCTGATCGGCGCGGTCGGCCATCAGCTGGGTGTGGGCGAGCTGCGCCCGCAGCTCGGGGGTGCCCGGCCAGCGAGCCAATCCGGCAGCCAGGGTTTCCATGGCTGCGCCGCTGTCGCCCTTGACCAGCTGGAGGTCGGCGAGCATCGAGTAGCCCGAAGCCGGGGCATCGGGCCCGGCGGTCACGCCGGCCAGTTTGCGCTCGGCCTCGGTGAGCCGGCCGGCCAGCATGTCCTGCGCGCTGGTGAACACAGCCAGCCAAGCTTCGCTGACACGGCCCCGTGCCCCGGCCAATGCGGCCTGTAAGGCCGATGCATCGCGCGAGGCCAGGGCCGCACGCGCCGGCGCCAGCGCGGCGGGCACCTGGCCGGCAGGCAGGTGCCGCAGCGGATCGGCGACCTGCGCGTTGACCCACTGGACACGGTCGCGCGGCTGGCCCAGCTGCAGCCGCACCGGCGCCTTGCCGGTTTCGGCCAGCGCCGCCTCGTTGCTGGAGACGACGATGGCGCCGTGCTCATTGGAAAACGTCACACGGCCGGACAGGACCGTGAGCAGCGTCCTGCCGTCCGGCTCCACTTCGATGTCCCAGTCGGTGCCACGGATGCCGACGGTGGCGGCCGGGGTCTGCAAATTTAGGCGGCTCTCCGTGGGCCGCCGGGTCTGGGCCCAGGCGCGGCCCACCTGGAGCAGCAAGTCGGTCACAGGTTGGGCGGCGCTCGCAACGGCCTTGACCTGCAGCACGGTGTTCTGGTGCAGCCGGACCTGGGTCTGGTCGGCGAACAGCAGCGCCATCCGCGAGGAGTCGCCGGTGCGCACGAAGTCGCCTGCCGCCAGGGCCTGGGACACCCGCGCCGGCGCCCATTCGGGTGCACTGGCGGCACGCTGTTCGCCGCTGCCCTGGAGGTTCAGGATTTCGGCCGCCGCGCCGGCCGGTAGCGCCGCCACGGCGCTCCCCGGCCAGGGCAAAGCGGCGGCGGCAAACAGGTGCGCCAGTGCCAGACGGCGCGCCATCTTCTTCATCGTTCGTCCTCCTCGGGCCCCTCAGCCCGCAATCCTGCGCGCTTCGCTTGCGCGCGACCCCTCGTTATGGCTCGTCCGTGGCCAGGTGCTTACCCACGATGCCGGCCAGCTCGAACATGCTCACCTGCTTCTTGCCGAACACCGGCAATAGTCTGGCGTCGGCGTTGATCGCGCGCTTGTCTTTCGCGTCCTGCAGCCCGTTGGCCTTGATGTAGTCCCACAGCTTCTTGATGACCTGGGTGCGGGCCACCGGCTCGGCGCCGATCACGGCCGCCAGCTCGGCGCTCGGCTTGAGCCCGGCTGCGGTCTTGCGCGCTGCCTTGGGCGCGGCCGCTTTCTTCGCGGCCACCTTTTTCGCAGCCGCAGGCGCAGCCTTCCTCGCGGCAGTCTTGCCCGCGGTCTTGGCCGCACCTGCGACAGCCGGCTTGCCCGCGGCATCGTACTTCGCGGCCGGTTCGCCGGCCGACGGCGCCTTGCCCGCAGCCGACTTGCGGGGCGGGAACTTCGAGGCGCGTGGCTCGAACTCGAAGCTCACCTTGCCCTCATCCTTGTTCCATGCCAGGAACGCCTTGAAGGCCCGGCGCGTACGCATCGAAACGAACTTGTCCAGCAGGTCGGTCTTGCCCGCCGCCAGCAGCTTGGCGATCTGCTCGCGCGCGACGGGCTGCTGCAGGATGACCTTGCCGCTCTTGAAGTCGCAGGTGGGCGTGGGCTGCTCGCCGGTCGGGACCGAGCGCTCGCAGACGTAGTTGCTGCCGTGCTCGAAGACCCGTCCGCCGCACTTGGGACAGGGGCCGAGCGATTCCTGCCCGGTGAAATCGACGATCTCCCCGGTTTCCGCCGCGTTGCGGTCCTCGCCGAAGTCGAACTCGAGCTTCCAGTTCTTTTCCTCGTCGTTGTACTTGAGCACGATCTCGGCCGTGAAGGGCCAGCCCGCCTTGGAGCGAAAGCCTTCGAGCGGCCCGACCTTCTTGTCGCGCAGCAATTGCTCGACCTCCTGCGTCTCGAACGTGCGCCCGGCGGGCGTCTTGCCGAACGAGAAGCCGCAGCCTTGCGTGTCGGCTTCGCCGGACTTGCCCTGCGCGTCGCCGTCGGCCATGCCCGCGGGGCGTCCGATGCAGCCATAGCGCCGGTAGTTTTCCTTGACGACGCCGCCGCAGTTGGGGCAGGGCGTCTGCAAAGTGGCGTAGTCGCCGGGGACCGTATCGCGGTCGTACTCCTTGGCCTTCTTGACGATATGCCTGGTCATCTCGGCGATTTCCTGCATGAAGGCATCGCGCGAGAGCCTGCCGTGCTCCATCTGGGCCAGTTTGTATTCCCACTCGCCTGTGAGTTCGGGGCGCGACAGCTCTTCCACGCCCAGCCCGCGCAGCAGCGTCATGAGCTGGAACGCCTTGGCCGTGGGGATCAGTTCGCGCCCTTCGCGGTAAATGTATTTCTCGCTGATCAGCCCTTCGATGATCGCGGCGCGCGTGGCCGGCGTGCCCAGGCCTTTTTCCTGCATGGCCTCGCGCAGTTCATCGTCTTCCACCAGCTTGCCGGCGCCCTCCATGGCGCCGAGCAGGGTCGCTTCCGAATAGCGGGCCGGTGGCCGCGTTTTCAGGCCCCTGGCCTCGACCACCTCGGCGCGCACCATCTCGCCGGGCTGGACCGGCACCAGGCTCTGGCCCTTGTCGCCCTCCTTGGCGCCGGCGATCTCGTCGGCGGCCTCCTTGCCCCAGATCGCCAGCCAGCCGGGCTTGACCAGCACCTTGCCTTCGGTCTTGAAGCTGTGGCCCACCGCCTGCGAGATGCGGGTGGTCACCGTGAACTCGGCGCTGGGGAAGAACACTGACAGGAAGCGCTTGACCACCAGGTCGTACAGTTTGTGTTCCGCCTCCGACAGGCCGCTGGGCGCCTGCAGCGTCGGGATGATCGCGAAGTGGTCGCTGACCTTGGCGTTGTCGAATATCCGCTTGCTCGGCTTGAGATAGTTTTCGTCGAGCGCCTGCTGCGCGAACGGCGCGAGCTGGCGCATGCCGCTGGCGGCGAGCATGCCCATGGTTTTCTTGACGACGGGCAGGTAGTCCTCGGGCAGCGCGCGCGAATCGGTACGCGGGTAGGTCAGCGCCTTGTGCCGCTCGTACAGGCTTTGCGCGAGCGCCAGCGTGGTCTTGGCGGAAAAGCCGAACCGCCCGTTGGCCTCTCGCTGCAGCGACGTGAGGTCGAACAGCAGCGGCGACGCCTGCGTGGTGGGCTTGGATTCCTCCGTGACGCTGGCGGCCTTTCCGCGCACCGCATCCGCGATGGCGCGGGCTTCGCGCTCGGACCAGACGCGGTCGGCCTTGAGCTCGGCATCCTCGGCGTTCTTCTTCCAGTTCGGATCGAACCACTTGGCCGGGTATTCGCCCGCTTCGGCCAGGAAGGTGGCGTGGATTTCCCAGTAGTCGCGGCTGACGAAGCGGCGGATCTGCTCTTCGCGCTCGACCACGACGGCCAGTGTCGGTGTCTGCACCCGGCCCACGGTGGTGAGGAAGAACCCGCCGTCGCGGGAATTGAAGGCGGTCATGGCCCGCGTGCCGTTGATGCCCACCAGCCAGTCCGCCTCGGAGCGCGAACGCGCCGCGTTGGCCAGGCCTTCCATCTGCTTGTCGGTGCGCAGGGCGTCAAAACCGTCGCGGATCGCCTGCGGCGTCATCGATTGCAGCCACAAGCGCTTCACCGATTTGCCCAGCGGCTTGCCGCCGCCCGCGAACTGCTCGATCAGGCGGAAGATGAGTTCGCCCTCGCGCCCCGCGTCGCACGCGTTGACCAACGCCGTGACGTCCTTGCGCTTGGCCAGCTTGACCACCGCGTTCAGCCGGGACTTGGTCTTGTCCACCGGCTTCAGGTCGAAGTAGGGCGGGATCACCGGCAGGTGCGCGAAGCTCCATTTGCCGCGCTTGACGTCGAACTCCTCGGGCGCCTCGATTTCCACCAGATGGCCGACGGCGCTCGTGACGATGTACTTGTCGCTCTCGAAGAACTCGGCGTGCTTGTCGAATTTGCCGGCCAGCGGCGTGAGCGCACGCACGATGTCCTGCGCCACAGACGGCTTCTCGGCAATAACCAGAATCTTAGTGCTCACGGATGACAACGTGGCGCCTTTCGGCGCCCCGTCCTTGAGTGTTCATACAATCTGCGCTTCTCGCGCGCGTACACGCACGCGCACGCGCGCATGTGTGCATATTCAAATTAACAGAGTTTTTGGCGATGGCAGAAAAAGCAGTAACTGGCCGGTTGATGGAAGTCCCGTCCCTGAGCACGACGGAGGGCAGGGCCGACACGCCCTCGCCCTCCAGAAAGATCCAGGTGCGGCGCTCCGGCGTCCATGGCAGGGGCGTGTTCGCGTTGCAGGACATCCCGGAAGGCGAAAGCATCATTGAATATGTGGGCGAGGTGATCACCTGGAAGGAGGCGCAGCGCCGCCACCCCCACGATCCGGACGACCCGAACCATACCTTCTACTTCCACATCGACGAGCAGCGCGTGATCGACGCTAAGCACGGCGGCAATTCCTCGCGCTGGATCAATCACTCCTGCGAGCCCAATTGCGAGGCGGACGAGCAGGACGGGCGCATCTTCATCAAAGCGCTGCGCAACATCCGTGCGGGCGAGGAGCTCAGCTATGACTACGGCCTGATCATCGACGAGCGCTACACCAAGAAACTCAAGGCCGAGTATCCGTGCTGGTGCGGGGCGAACAACTGCCGCGGTACACTGCTCGCGCCGAAACGCCGACAACGCAAGTGAGCACCGACTCGCCGCTCCCGGGTGGGCCGCCCCTTCCGGGCGGCGACGGCGAGGTCACGGGGCCGCGCGCCGCGTGGCCGGCCGAGGCGATCCGCGATGCGGTCGTGCCCCTGCTGCCCGGATTGACGGTCGAGGTCCTGCCCGAGATCGATTCCACCAACAGCGAGCTCATGCGCCGGGCGCGGTATGGCCGCGCCGAGCCGGTCCTGCTGGTGGCCGAGCACCAAAGCGCCGGGCGCGGCCGACTGGGGCGCGTGTGGTTGAGTGGGCAGCGCGGCGCGGCCCTGTCCTCACTTACTTTTTCCCTGGGGGTGCCGCTGGCGCCCGCCGATTGGTCGGGACTGTCGCTGGCCGTGGGCGTGAGCCTGGCCGAAAGCCTGCACCAAAGCATCCGGCTCAAATGGCCCAATGACCTGTGGTTCGACGACCGCAAGCTGGCCGGCGTGCTGATCGAGACCGCGAGTTTCGGCGAAGGCAGCGGCGCGCGGCGCTACGCGGTCATCGGCATCGGCATCAATATCGCCGCGCGTGAAGCGGCTGGAATGGCCAGGCCACCGGCCGCGCTGCGGGAGCTGCTGCCCGGGGTGCAGGCGGGCGAGGTCTTCTCGCGCGTGGCGGTGCCGCTGGTGCAAGCCGTCAGCGCCTTCGAGCGTTTCGGATTCGCCCCGTTCCAGGCGCGCTTCAACGCCCGCGACGCGCTGCGCGATCGCGCGGTGGCCCTGAGCGACGGCACGACCGGCACCGCGCACGGCACCAGCGATGCGGGCGCCCTGCTGGTGCATACTGCTGACGGCATGAAGACCGTGACCAGTTCCGAAGTGAGCGTCCGCCCGGCCGGCTAGGGCCTTCCAAACCACCCGCCTGCGATGTTGCGCCTGACCGTCCTGCTGCTGTTGCTGGCCAACGCCGCCTTCTTCGCATGGTCCCAGGGCCTGCTGGCGCCCTGGGGCCTCGCCCCCGCTCAGCAATCGGAATCCCATCGCCTGGCGCAGCAAATCAAGCCGCAGGCCCTGCGCGTGCTGGGCGGTGAGGAAGCCAGGCGCATCGAGGCCACGACGGCGCTGCCGGCCAAGTCGCAGGAATGCCTGCAGGCCGGGCTGTTCGAAGAAACCCAGATCGGTGCGCTCAAGCAGGTGCTCGGGCCCTGGCCCGACGGCTCGTGGGTGCTCGAGCCGGGCGTCGAGCCGGCGCACTGGATTGTCTACATCGGCAAGTACGCGTCGGCCGAAAACCTGAGCCGGAAAAAAGCCGAGCTGCGCCAGATCGGGATTGCGTTCGAAGCCTTGTCCGATCCCGCGCTCGAGCCGGGCCTGTCGCTCGGCGGCTTCGCCACCGAGGCCGCCGCCCGGCAGCAACTGGAGGCTGTCTCGCAGCGCGGGGTGCGCAGCGCGAAGGTCGTGCGCGAGCGGGCCGAACTGCGCGGCCAGGTGCTGAAGCTGCCGGCCGTCGATGAGGGCTTGCGCTCGCGCCTGCAAGAGCTCGGGCCGGCCCTCCACGGGAAAAATCTGCGGCCCTGCCGCTGACGCCTACAAGGGCGCTTGAGCCACGGCGGCGGCGTAACTTGCCACTGCTTCGTCGCTCAGCACGAAGCGCACGCTCACACGGGTGCCCGGCGGCACCCGGCCGGGATGCGCATCTTCGAGCTTGATCTCGGCGTTGTGCTGGCGCGCGATCTCGAGCACGATCGGCAGGCCCAGGCCCGAGCCGTCCACATTGGTTCCCAGCGCGCGGTAGAACGGCTGCA
>DATMBW010000324.1:0-3960 GCA_035559095.1 Ramlibacter sp. | reverse complement strand
TTCAACTTTTCGGGCAGGCCTGAATGGATGACATCCGTTGGTCGGTGAATGAGTGCGCTGGTGCTGCCAAAGCTACCGATGGGTGGCGACTAAGGTAGAGCCTCCAGTGTGCCATGCGCAGATGCAAATCCCAAGTTCGAGCTGTCCTAATTGGCTCACTTCGTGGGCACACACGCCGCCGGCCTCTTCAGCCCGGCGGGCCGCGGTCATCCATCCGGTGTGAATCCAGTTCGCACCCTTGCTGCGTATTAGGCGGGCGTTTCGACGCGACCCGACCCACTACTCAACAGGAGAGCGCCATGCAAATGAACCAACGGACAATATTCCGGCTGAGCCTGCTCGCGGCCGCGGCCTGCGCCGCCGGGGTGAGCCTGGCGGCCAGCCATCGCGAGGCCCCTTTCATCACGACCAGCCCCAAGGTCGATGGCACGGATTTCTACATGTTCCGCAGCTACGAAGGCGTGGCGGCCAACGGCACAGGGGGACGCAGCGATTACGTGACGCTGATCGCCAACTACCAGCCGCTGCAGGACGGCTACGCCGGCCCGAACTACTTCCAGATGGATCCGAACGCGCTGTACGAGATCCATGTGGACAACAACGGGGATGCCGCGGAAGACCTCACCTTCCAGTTCCGCTTCAACAATAAGCTCAACAATGTGTCGCTTCCCATCGGCGCCAAGAGCATCGCCATTCCGTTGATCCAGGCCGGCACGGTGAGCAACGTCAACGACGCCAACCTCAATGTCAACGAAACCTACACCCTGAACCTGGTGCGGGGCGATCGGCGCAAAGGTTCGGTTGCCGCGATCACCAAGGCCGGCGGCGGCGCGACGTTCGAAAAACCCGTCGACTACATCGGGGTGAAGACGCTGGGCGATGCGGCGGCCTACGCGGCCTACGCCGGCAAGCACATCCATGACATCCGCATTCCCGGCTGCCCGGCGGGCAAGGAGGCCGGCCGGGTCTTCGTCGGGCAGCGCCAGGAAGGCTTCGCGGTCAACCTCGGCCCGATCTTCGACCTGGTCAATGCGCCGTTGTCGGTGATCACCAATCCGGCCAACATCAACGCGGCCGCCGCCAACTCGATCCAGGACAAGAACGTCACCACCCTGGCGCTGGAAGTGCACAAGGACTGCCTCACGGCCGGCAACGAAACCGTGATCGGGGGCTGGACCACGGCCAGCCTGCGCCAGGCACGCTTGCTGTCCGGCGGGCCGGCACCGGGGCAGCAGACCAGCGAGAAAGCGGGCGGCGCGTGGACGCAGGTGTCGCGCCTGGGCCAGCCGCTGGTCAACGAGGTGGTGATCGGCCTGAAGGACAAAGACAAGTTCAACGCTTCGAAGCCGGGCGGCGACGCGCAATTCCTCGACTACGTCACGCATCCCACGCTTCCCGCCTTGCTGGGACTGGTGCTCACCGGCAACGCCGCCGCGCTGGCGCCCACCAACCTGCCGCGCACGGATCTGGCCACCGTATTCCTCACCGGCATCACGGGCGTGAACAAGCCCGCCACGGTGACGCCTTCGGAAATGCTGCGCTTGAACACCGCCATCGCGCCGGTACCGTTCGCCGGCCAGAACCGGCTGGCGATCGTCGGCAGCCTCAAGACCTCCCCGGCGGGCACCGACTTCGCGGGCTTTCCGAATGGACGCCGCCCCAAGGACGACGTGGTCGACATCGCGCTGGTGGCAATGCTCGGTGGCTTGTGCCTGGCCAACGGCGACGCCGACGCCCTCAAGCTCAACAGCATTCCCGGCGTGCCGGGCGTGACCTCGGCCTGCAAGCCTTCGAGCGTGCCGGCCGGCGCTGCCTCGCTGGATGTGCACGACGCGGTGGACCAGGCAGTCGTGCCGTTCCTGGCCGGCTTTCCCTACCTGAACACGCCGCTGCCGGGTTCTGAATAACGCCGCGGAAGGACAAACACCATGAAAACCATTTCATCGGCAGCGACACCGCTGTCACTGCTCACGATCGCGTTCCTGCTGGCCGCATGCGGCGGGGGCGGCGGAGGTGTTCCGGTTGCCGCCGATCCACCGCAAGCGGGGAACGAGATGCCATCGTCCGCCAGCGCCAGCGCCGCCGGCGCCATGGCATTCGTCAGGAGCGTTGCCGCGGCGGCGAACAGCAGCGCGGAGCCGATCGTCCTCGGCGACGCGGTGCTCGCGACCAGCGACAGCGACGAGCCCGACCCGGGAATCTGAAGTGACTCCGCAGACCTGGCGTGCCGCGGTCTTCGCGGCGCTTTGCCTGGCCGCATCGCAGGGGCGCAGCCACGACAGCTGGCTGAGCCCTTCGCGAGGCGATGGGCCGAACGGGCCGCTGGTGCTGGAACTGGCAACCGGCAATCGCTATCCCGTGCAGGAATTCAGCCAGGCGCCCGCCAGCGTCGCGCAATCGGGGTGCACCGACGGCGCCGCCAGGATGCCGCTGCGGCCGGAGCGCGTACATCCCCAGCGGCTGGACCTGCGTGCCGGCGTGGCCGAGCCCGGCGCGCCGGTGTCGTGCTGGGTGGAACTCGCTGCGGCCGACATTGAAATCGAGCCGGCGCGGGTGGAGGTCTATTTCGCCGAAATCAAGGCCTCGAGCGCGCATCGCGAGGCCTGGGCCGCAATGCGCGCGCGCGGAATGCCCTGGCGCGAAACCTACCGCAAATTCGCGCGAATCGAGCTGGCATCGGATTCGGCCGCGCCGGCGCCCACGGCGCGCGTCGCCGCTGCGCGGCGCCCCGCCGAGCTGGACCTGGAGATCGTGCTGATGGGCGAACAACCGATCAGCGTCGGCCAGCCGCTGGAGTTCCAGGTGCTTCGTGACGGCCGTCCATTGCCCGGATTCGCCGTGGAACTGGTGAGCGAGCGCAGCGCCCTGGGCATCTGGGGCCGAACCGATGCGGATGGCAAGCTGCGCCACCGCCTGCCTTTTGCCGGCCGCTGGCTGCTGCGCGGCACCGATCTGCGGTTGTCGGTGCAGCGTCCCGGCACCTGGGAAAGCCGCTTCGTGACATTGGCGATCGAGGCGCCCCAAGCCGGCTCGTGAGGCTGCCCAGCCGGCCCGGCTTCGTTTAAGCTGCCGGAACTGAAACCGCAACGTCTTTCGGCGCGTACTGAACAGCAAGCCAGCCGCCACGCCCCATGGAACCGAACCTGCTTGACCAGCGCCTGATTGCGCTCATCGACCGCGTCGCGGCCGGCGCTGGCCAAGCGGGCCGCCATGGCGACAGCGAAGCCGCCCTGCGCGAGCTGTACGACCTCACGTCGTCCAGGCTGTACGGCGTCGCGCTTCGGGTGGTGACCAATCGCGAGTGGGCCGAAGACGTGCTGCAGGAGGCCTACCTCAACATCTGGCGCATCGCCGGCAGTTATCGCAACGCACTCAGTCCGCCGCTGGCCTGGATGGGCGTGATCGTGCGCAGCCGGGCCCTGGACTTCCTGCGCCGCCGCGCCAGCGAGCGCGCCGATTCGGCGGTGGAACTCGAGGGTGTGGTCAGTGACACGGTCGCGGGCGACTCGGCCGATCCGCTGGACGCCAGCGAGGCCAGCGAGCAAGCGTGGGCCTTGCATGAGTGCCTGCGCAAGCTGGAGGCGCGCCAGCGCGAAGTCCTCAGCCTGGCCTATTTGCGCGACTTGAGCCACGGCGAGCTGGCCGAGCAGCTGAAGTTGCCGCTGGGGACGGTGAAGACCTGGATCCGCCGCGGCATCGAGCAATTGCGCGGCTGCATGGCCCGATTTGCCTGACCGGAGCGGCCCGATGCACCTCGTGGATCATCCAGACCTCGCCGACCGGCTGGCCGCGGCGTACGCGCTGGGCACGCTGCGCGGGGGCGCGCGCCGGCGCTTCGAGACGCAGGCCCGGCAAAGCCCGGCCTTGCGCGCCGCCGCCTTGGCCTGGCAGGAGCGCTTTGCCGGCATGACCGAACTGCAGCCGGGCCAGATGCCCAGCCCCAATGTATGGAAGCGCATC
>DATMBW010000323.1:0-2376 GCA_035559095.1 Ramlibacter sp. | reverse complement strand
CGCGCTCCATGTAGCGGGCCATCCAGAAGAGGTGATCGGCGGTGCGGGACAGCATCTTCTTCTCCGTCAGGCTTCCAGGATCCAGGTGTCCTTGGTGCCGCCGCCCTGCGACGAGTTGACCACCAGCGAGCCCTGCTTCAGCGCCACGCGGGTCAGCCCGCCCGGCACCATCTGCACCGTCTTGCCGCTCAGCACGAACGGGCGCAGGTCGATGTGGCGCGGCGCGACGCCGCTTTCGACGAACGTCGGGCAACTCGACAGGGCCAGCGTGGGCTGCGCGATGTAGCCCGAAGGGGTGGCTTCGATCGCCCGGCGGAAATCCTCGATCTCCTGCCGCGTCGCCGCCGGCCCCACCAGCATGCCGTAGCCGCCGGCGCCGTGCACTTCCTTGACGACCAGGTCCTTCAGGTTCGCAAGCACGTATTTCAGGTCGTCGGCATGGCGGCACATGTAGGTGGGCACGTTGTTGAGCACCGGTTTTTCGCCGAGATAGAACTCGATCATCTTCGGCACGTAGGGATAGATCGACTTGTCGTCGGCCACGCCGGTGCCGATCGCGTTGCAGATGCTCACGTTGCCCGCGCGATGGGCGTCCACCAGCCCTTCGCAGCCCAGCGTCGAGGTGGGCTTGAACACCGAAGGGTCGAGGAAATCGTCATCGACGCGGCGGTAGATCACGTCCACGCGCCTGGGCCCACGGGTGGTGCGCATGTAGACGAAGCGGTCCTTCACGAACAGGTCCTGGCCTTCGACCAGCTCGATGCCCATCTGCTGGGCCAGGAAGGCATGCTCGAAGTAGGCGCTGTTGTACATGCCCGGCGTCAGCACCACCACCGTCGGGTCGGGCGCGCCCGGCTGGGCCGACGCCCGCAGCGTTTCCAGCAGCAGATCCGGGTAGTGCATCACCGGCGCCACGCGATTCGCGCTGAACAGGTCGGGGAACAGCCGCATCATCATCTTGCGGTCTTCCAGCATGTAGGAGACGCCGCTGGGCACGCGCAGGTTGTCTTCGAGCACGTAATACTCGCCCTGGCCGTTGGCGTTCGCGGCGCGCACGATATCGATCCCGGCGATGTGCGAGTAGATATGGCGCGGAACGAACACGCCCATCATCTCTTTGCGGTACTGGGCGTTGTTCAGCACCTGGTCGGACGGAACGATGCCCGCGCGCAGGATCTCCTGGTCGTGGTAAACGTCATGCAGGAACCGGTTCAAGGCCGTGACGCGCTGGACGAGGCCTTTTTCGAGGTGGGCCCATTCACCGGCCGGGATGATGCGGGGAATCAGGTCGAACGGGATCAGCCGCTCGGTGCCCGCGCCGTCCTCGTCCTTGGCGCCATAGACGGCGAAGGTGATGCCCACGCGGCGAAAGATCATCTCCGCTTCCTCGCGCCGGGCGCGCATCACATCCTGCGGCTGGCGCGCCAGCCACTGCGCGTAGTTCCGGTAGTGGTCGCGGGCCCCCTGGACCTGGACCTGGCTTTGCCCACCCTGGGATTGGCCCTGGAACTGGAACTGGCCAGCGCCCTCGCCCGGCGCGGGCAATTGGACGTACATCTCGTCGAACTTGTGCATGGGATGTGAATCTCCAGGCGACAGGATAGCAATTTCCGCGCCTTGCGCAGATGACTTATTGGGCCGGCAGCCTAGGGAAAGCGATGGTGCCAGTAGCGCCGTGCCAGTTCGCGCTGGCAGGTGACTTGGAGCGCGTGCGTCGAGCGCCAGTACGCGGCACCGCAATGCGGCGAGTCGGTCACCGGGATGCCCCGAAACCGGTAGCGTTCCAGCACGGCCTGCGCGGGATGGCCGAACCGGTTGCGATAACCCGCCTGCACCAGGGCCAGCGAGGGCGCTACCGCATCCAGGAAAACTTCGCTCGAGGAAGTCTTGCTGCCGTGGTGCGGCACCAGCAGCACGTCGGCGCGCAAAAGGGAATCCGTTCGCGTTGAGCTTGTCGAAACGCCGCCGGCTACTGCGACAGTCCCCAGGGCGCGCCCGAAATTTTCAACCAGCCGCGCCTCCTGCGCCTGCTCGATGTCGCCCGCAAGCAGTGCCGTGCGCACGCCGTTGGACACGCGCAGCACGCAACTCATCGCGTTCGGCCTGGCCGCGGCGGCGTAGTCGGCGGCCGCCGGATGCAGCACCTGGAAATCAACCCCGTCCCAATGCCAGCGCTGCCCGGCCCCGCAGCGCTGCGCGGAACGCTCGGCCTGCAGCTCATGGGCGTCGCCGATCGAACTCAGCAGCGCAGCTCGCGGCTGCATGCGCAGCACCGCAACGGCGCCACCGGTGTGGTCGCTGTCGCTGTGGCTGAGCACGAGCGTGTCCACCTTTTCGTCCATCGCCCGCAGCAGCGGCACCAGCACGCGGTGGCCG
>DATMBW010000322.1:0-2877 GCA_035559095.1 Ramlibacter sp. | reverse complement strand
CCATGTTGACGGCCCTGTTCCTGTTGATGGCCGGGACGGCCTGGGCCAACCAATGTCCCACCATGATGAAGGCGATCGACGACAAGCTGGCCACCAATCCCACGCTGACCAAAGACGTTTCCGACAAGGTCACCAAGCTGCGCGCGGACGGCGAGGCTGCCCACAAAGCGGGCAAGCACGCGGACTCCGAGAAGGCCCTGGGCGAGGCCAAGAAACTGCTCGGGATCTGACCGCCGGCCCTGGGCTCCGTAAGGCGCCCAGAAAACCGCGGCGCGGACTTCGCGGCTGACGAGTTCAGGCCCGTCGTCGAGCCTTCAGTCGATGGCCGCGCCGCGCTGCGCGAGCAGTTCGCGCAGCACCGAGCGGTGGCAATGGTTCTCGTCCTCGCAATAGCAGCCCATCGAAAAAGAGGTCTGGTGCGACATCGCCGCGAGCAGATCGAGCAGGTGGCTGGCCTCGGGCTGCTTCATTTCCGCCTGGAACTTGCGCCGGAACGCGGCCCATGACTTGTCGTCCTGCGCCGCTTGGCCTTGCGCCATCAGCTCCGCACTGGGCGAAAGATTCGGCAGCCAGGTGTCGTAGAAATCGCGCTTGGCGAAGTCGGCCTTGGGCACGCCCCGCGGCGGCCGCCGCACGGTACCCAGCCGCAGGCCTTCGTTGGCCGTTCGCGGCGTTCCCAGCCGCACGATGCGAATCGTCATGGTGTTCTCCTTTGCAAATCCGTGCGGCCCGCGATGTCGGTGACCACGCGAGCGTACCGCTGCTGGCTCCAGTAGGCCGAAGCCCAGTCGATCAGCACCACGATGCGGTTGCGAAAACCGATCAGGAAGTAGATGTGGGCGAACAGCCAGAACAGCCACGCGGGATAGCCGCTGAACTTGATGTGATGGCGCGAGGGCAACATCAGGTCGACCACCGCGGCATTGCGTCCGATGGTCGCGAGGTTGCCGTAGTTGCGGTAGCGGAAGGGGCGCGTGGCCTGCCCGGCCAGCCGGCGCAGCAGATTGGCCGCGGCGGCGCCCCCCATCTGTTTGGCGGCCGGTGACACGCCAGGCACGGGCTCCGGCGCGCGGCCGGGGACGTGGCTGTTGGCCGCCGCGAGGTCGCCGATGACGGTGATTTCCGGATGGCCGGGCACGCTCAGGTCCGGCTCCACCACCAGGCGGCCGGCGCGGTCGCATTCGGCGCCGGTGGCCTGCGCCAGTTGCCGGCCCAGGGGTGAAGCCGCGACGCCCGCAGCCCAGATCACGCAGCGGCTGTCGATGGTGTAACTCGCGCCGGCGCCCTCGGTCGGCGCGCCGGGCCGGACCTCCACCCTGGTGCTGTCGATCGCTGTCACCTGGGCCTTCAGCCGGACCTCGACACCGAGTTTCTCCAGCTGTTCCCGGGCGCGGCGGCTGAGGTCTTCCGGCATGGCCTGCAGCAGCCGCGCTCCGCCCTCCAGCAGCAGGATGCGTGCCGTGGCCGGATCGATGTGGCGGAATTCGCCGGGCAAGGTGTGCCGGGCGATTTCAGCCATCGTGCCGGCCATCTCGACGCCGGTCGGGCCGCCCCCGATCACCACGAAGGTCAGCCAGGCGGCCCGCGCGTCGTTGTCGCCTTCCTTTTCGGCGGCCTCGAACGCCAGCAGGATGCGCCTGCGGATTTCGAAGGCATCGTCCAGGGTTTTCAGGCCCGGCGCGTGCCGTTCCCATTCGTCGTGGCCGAAGTAGCTGTGGGCGGCGCCGCACGCGACGATGAGATGGTCGTAGGGCAGGGCGGATCCGTCGAGCAGCACCTGGCGGCGCTGCGTGTCGATGGTGGTGACCTCTCCCAGCAAGGTCGTGACGTTGTCCTGCTTGCGGAACAGGTGGCGCACCGGGGCGGCGATCGCGGGCGCCGACAGCCCGGCCGTGGCGACCTGGTACAGCAGCGGCTGGAACAGGTGGTGGTTGGTCTTGTCCACCAGCGTGATTTCCACCGGCGCGCCCTTGAGCGCGCGCGCCGCTTCGAGGCCGCCGAAGCCGCAGCCGATGATGACGACGCGCGGGTAGCCCGGGTTGGACATCGGGTGATTATGCGAGGCAGGCACAATGAACGCCTCAGCCGACAAAAGGCACGGAGGGCCCATGTTTGATACCGCGATCGCCGGCAGCCTGCCCAAGCCGGCCTGGCTGGCCGAAACCCGCAAACTGTGGCCGCAGTGGATGGCCGAAGGCGACGCGTTGCGCCAGGCCAAGGCCGACGCCACGCTGCTGTGGATCAAGGCGCAGGAGGACGCGGGGCTGGACATCGTGGGCGACGGCGAGCAGTCGCGCCAGCATTTCGTGCACGGATTCCTCGAGCAGGTCGAGGGCATCGACTTCGAGCACAAGGTCAGGATGGGTATACGCGACAACCGTTACGACGCCATGGTGCCGCAAGTGGTCGCGCCGCTGAAACTCAAGGGCAGGGTGCACGCTTTCGAGGCGCGGCTTGCGCGCGCCCACACCGCGCGCAAGCTCAAGTTCACGCTGCCGGGGCCGATGACCATCGTCGACACGGTGGCCGACCGTTTCTATGGCGACAAGGAGAGGATGGCTTTCGCGTTCGCCGAGCTGCTCAACCAGGAAGCGCTGGCGTTGCAGGCCGATGGCGTGGACATCATCCAGTTCGACGAGCCGGCGTTCAACGTCTACATGAAGGACGCCGCCAATTGGGGCGTGAAGGCCTTGGAGCGCGCGGCCCGGGGCCTGAGCTGCACCACGGCCGTCCACATCTGCTATGGCTACGGCATCCAGGCCAACCTGGACTGGAAGAACGCACTGGGCCAGGAATGGCGCCAGTACGAGCAGGTCTTTCCGGCGCTGGCCGCCAGCGCCATCGACCAGGTCAGCCTGGAGTGCTACCACTCGCACG
>DATMBW010000321.1:0-2370 GCA_035559095.1 Ramlibacter sp. | reverse complement strand
GTCGACGCTGAGGTTCGCCATGAAGCCGGACTGGCCGCGTACGTATCCGATAACGGGGGTCTGCGCCGTCTGGGTGTCGACGCGCGCTTCCGCACCCGCGTCGAGCACCACCACCGAGGCATCGGCGCCCGCCGTCCAGCCGTCACTGGCTTCGAATTTGTTCAGGGCATCCTGGGTCATGAACAACACATACATGGCCTTGGACTGTGCACCAGCGAGCAGCCCCACGGATCCCGCGCCGACGCTGTAGTAGCCGGCCGTCGTGGTGCCCTTGCGCAGCGCGCCCTGCCCGTACGAACCGCCGACAATGAAGCCGGCGGAGACAACCTTCGGGAACACGAGCACCCCCTTGGCCATGCCGACCAGCTGCCGTGCACCCTTGGCGTTGGCATAGAGGTCCGCCAGCGCGCTATCCACCCCCGCATCGATCTCGCGGCGCTTGGCGCCGGGGTCTGCAACGCCGGTGGTGGGAGTCGAGGAACAGCCGGCGGCGAGGGCGGCGCCGGCGATCAGTAGCAGCTGTCTGCGATCCATAGTCAACTCCTTGGTGAAGAAAGGTTGTTCGGTGCCGTCCGGTGCCGTCGCAATCAGGAAGGCGGCGCCACGACGATGTAGGTGATGGAGGTACCCTGCATCTGCGGCATGTACCACGTGCTGCCGCAACGGCTGTAGGTCGCTCCGCCAACCACCACAGTCTGGTACGAGGGCGGGATGGGCGCCTGCGGCGGCGCCTGTGCCCGCGCCGAAGACGTCGAAGCCAGCGCGACTGCGGCGGTCACGGCTAACAGGAAGGAACTTCGCATGGGGTATCACCTCTTCAACCCTGGTTGATGGGGCTAGTATTGGCGTCCGTCCGGCAGTGTTCTATTGGATCAAAGTCCAATAGCACAAGCACATGGGGCAGGCTGCCTGGCGTCCACGACTGGGATCATGCCCGCACTCCACTCCAGGAGCGGCCCATGTACCGTCGACTCCCGCCCCACTGGGCCAAATCTTTCGCCGCCGTGGTGCTCGTCCTTGCCATTCCCCGCGCGTGGGCGGATGAGGGCGGCATCGGCTCTGGCTGCCGGGCCAGATGAGCAGTCTCGCGGACGTTCCGGGGGAGCCCGGATGGCTGCTGCCGATCGGGGTTGACGCTGGTGGTGCCCCTGGACAAGTAGTCGCAGGCGAATACACGCCAGCAGCGTTCAGGGCGGGCACCCGCACCGAAGGGCAGGCAGCACGAGGCGGAAAGTCGCTCCCTGCCCCGGCTGGCTCTGCGCCGACAGCATGCCTCCGTGGACGGCGGCGATCGTGCGGCAGATCGCCAGGCCCATGCCCAGTCCGTTCTCTTTCGTGGTGAAGAAAGGTTCGAACACACGTTCCAGCCGTTCCGACGGGATGCCCGGCCCGGTATCACTGACGAGCACCTGAACGGTCTGTCCACCGCCGTGCATGGTGGTGACGCGCAACGCCTTGCTTCTGTCGCTGCCTCCCTCCATCGCGTCGCATGCGTTGCACACCAGGTTGAGCACCAACTGCTGCAACTGGACACGGTCGCCACGCACCTGCGGCAGCTCCGGCGAATAGTTCGCGTTGACGTGCACGTTGCGAAGCAGCAACTCGCCGCGCGCGAAGTCCAGCACTTCCTTCACCTGGTGGTTCAAGTCCACCTGCACG
This sequence comes from Ramlibacter sp., assembly GCA_035559095.1. Taxonomy (GTDB): domain Bacteria; phylum Pseudomonadota; class Gammaproteobacteria; order Burkholderiales; family Burkholderiaceae_C; genus Ramlibacter. The sequence goes on along the minus strand of DATMBW010000321.1, from coordinate 711 downwards.
AACTCCTCCGCGCCCCTCTTCATGAGGAGCCGGAGGTGCTGGATCAGGAGGGCAGCTCGCTTGTCCGCCTCGGCGATCTCGCCAAGGATGGTCCCCAGTTCCCCCACGTTGGCAGGATCACGCGACAGGATGCGCGACGCGGCCTGGGCGTTGCTGAGAATGGCCGTCAGCGGCTGGTTGAGTTCGTGGGCGATCGTGCTGGAAAAATCTGACAGCGACGCCACGCGGTTGAGGTGGATCAGCTGGTGGCGTTGCTCCTTCGCCTCCTTCTCTGCCTGCCGCAACTGCGTGATGTCACGTACGATGCTGATGTGGCAAGGCTCGTCTCCCATGCTCACGGCTGCGACCGAGACCAGTGCGATGTGAGGATGGCCTGCGCAATCGAGCAATGAGACCTCCGCCGGACATGTCCCGCGGCTGTCCTTCATCAACGCGGCCACACGCTGCCTGCCGTCCTCGTTCAGATGGCGTGCGAGCCCAGCCATGCTGTGGTGGGCCGATTGGCCCGCGTCGTCGCAGCCCATGAGGCTCACCCACCGTTCGTTGGCCTCGACGATGGTCCCGTCGCTCTCCCGACTGATCGCCATCGCGTCGGGACCCGACCGGAACGCCGTTGAAAAGAGCTGCTGTGAAGCTCGCATCGCGCGCTCGGCCTGCTTGCGTTCCTCGATCACCGCGGCGAGCAAGAGCAGCGGCACCGCCAACGTGATC
>DATMBW010000320.1:0-14026 GCA_035559095.1 Ramlibacter sp. | reverse complement strand
GATCTCGGTGACGAACCAGCCCGCCAGCGTCGAGACCCAACCGGCAAAGGTCATCGCCGCCAGCAGGCGAAGAAACGATTGCGGATACACCGTTCGGGCTGGGTTTGGCCGGTCCCGAGCCGGGTCGGCGGGCTCAGGGCGAACGGATCTGTTGCGCCACAAGATCCAGGCACCCCACCATGACACCAGCAGCATCAGCACGCCGATGCCCACCATCACACGAAAGCTCCAGAACACGATTGCAACCGGCGGATGCGCGTTGGGAAACGCATCCAGGCCCTTGAGCTCGGCGTCCGCGTCGTGGGCCAGGATCAGGCTGGCGAGCTTGGGCACTTGCAGCGCGTAGTCCGTGCGGCGTTCCTTTTCGTTGGGCCAGCCGAACAGGGTCAGGGGCGCGCTTTTTTCCGTGTGCCAGATCGCTTCGATCGCGGCGATCTTGGCCGGCTGGTGCTCGAGCGTGTTCAGGCCGTGCAGGTCACCGGCCAGGATCTGCAAGGGAATGGCGACGGCCGCCGCCGCCACGCCGGCATGCAGCGCGCGGCGGGTGCCTTCGTTGGCCGTGTCGCGCAGCAGCTGCCAGGCCGACAGGCCCGCGATCAGGAACGAAGCCGTCAGTGCCGAGGCCAGCAGCTTGTGCACGAGCCGGTACGGGAAGGAGGGGTTGAAGATCACGTCCAGCCAGCTCGTGGCGTGGAACCTGCCGTCGATGATTTCGTAGCCGGCCGGCGTTTGCATCCACGAGTTCAGGCTGAGGATCCAGAAGGCCGAGAGCGTCGTCCCGGCGGCGACCATGAGCGTCGCGAGCAGGTGCACGCGCTCGGAAACCCGGTCGCGTCCGAACAGCATGATGCCCAGGAACGTCGCCTCGAGAAAGAACGCCGTGAGCACCTCGTAGCCCAATAGCGGCCCGGCGATGTTGCCCGCGCGTTCCATGTAGCCCGGCCAGTTGGTGCCGAACTGGAAACTCATCGTGATACCCGTGACCACACCCAGCGCGAACGTCAGCGCGAAGATCTTGGTCCACAGGTAATACGCCTCTTCCCAGCCTTGCGCCTCGCGCGTGCCCTTGGCCGCCCTGTGGCGCAAGCGGAAGTAAACCAGGAACCAGCACAACGCGATGTTGATGGTGGGAAAGAGGATATGGAAGCCGATGTTCGCGGCGAACTGGATGCGCGAAAGCAGGAGCGTGTCCATGCGGCCGATTATGGGCGCGGCACACCGATCGCGGCGGCGCGGCGCTCAACAGCGGGCCGGGTCGCGACAGCGACCGATCGTTCTTGGTCAAACCCGAATCAGCTCGGCCTTCGCGGCCGGAATTCTTCGCGCCCGCCCTAGTGCAGGCGGTCCGCCATTTCGCGCAGCTCCACGGCGGCGGCCGCGCGCTCGGCCGAGGGCAGGCGGTCCAGGTCGATCAGCACGCGCATGCCCAGCCGTTCCCACTGGAACACCTTGCGCACGGTGGACTGGACCTCGGCTTCCTCCTGAACGGCGTACGCTTCGACGGGCTGTGCGAAGCCCTTCACCGTCACCGGTTCCTGTTGCGTGGCCACGATCTCGTCGCGCACCAGAGCGTAGGTCTCGCGCGAGATCAGGATGCCGCCGGGCTCGGCCGCCTGCTCCAGCCGGGCCGCGAGGTTCACTTCGGCCCCAATGATGGTGTAGTCCATGCGCAGGTCGCTGCCGAAGTTGCCGACGTCGCAGTAGCCGGTGTTGATGCCCATGCGAACCTGGAAGGTCTTGTCCGAGCCCATCTCGCGCCAGAGGATCTGCAACTCGTCCATGCGCCGCTGCATGGCCAGCGCCATCCTCACGCATCGCAGCGCGTCTTCCTTCACGCCCAGGCTGTCCGGGTCGCCGAAGAAGATGATCATGGCGTCGCCGATGAACTTGTCCAGCGTGCCGCCGTATTCATGCGCGATCCTGGACATCTCCGAAAAATAGCTGTTGAGCAGGAAGGTGATGTCCTCGGGCTGCCACTTGGCGGTGGAGGCGGTGAAGTCCTTGATGTCCGAAAAGAAGACGGTGAGCTTCTTGCGCTGCGTGCGCAGCTCGGCATCGCGCGAGCCGTCGAACAGCGATTTGTAGACCTGCGGCGCCAGGTACCGACTGAGCTTTTCCGACAAAGCCTGCAGGCGCCGGGCGTTGCCGCTGCGCTCCAGGTGCGCGTGTACGCGCGCCAGCACCACCGGCGGGCTGACCGGCTTGGTGATGTAGTCCACCGCGCCCAGGTCGAGGCCGTACTGCTCCTCCTCGATGCTGGACAGGGCCGTGAGAAAAATGACGGGCACGCTTGCCGTGGCCGGATCCTTGCGCAAGCGGCGCAACACCTCGTAGCCGTCCATCCCGGGCATCATGATGTCCAGCAGGATCAGCTCGGGCGCCTCCTCGGATCGGGCCATCTCCAGCGCCTGCTCGCCCGTCGCGGCGGTCGTCACCTGGTACTGGTCCGCGAGCAGGGCGCTCATCAGGAACAGGTTGTCCGGGGTGTCGTCGACCACGAGAATCCTGGGCTTTCGGTCGGCGGGCTTGCTCGTATCCATGTGCGGTTCCCTTTTTTCTGGACTCGGTCGCCTCTCTGCCGAGGCGGTGCTTGATGAGAACATCGGCGCTCGCGCCCCGGCTACGGAAAAGACTCGCGGCTGCTAGGCAATATGCTGTCCGAGAAAAGTGTTAAGCAATACGGCCAGTGGGGTCGATATTGCAGGCATGTGGGGCGCGGTCGCATACTGTATTTATGTACAGTTTCTGGGCGACCTGCGGTGGATGAAATTCGCATACCGCTGCAGGCAATCAAGGGCCGTGGCTCGGCCACGCGGCTGGCGCATCGCTTCGAGCGCGATACCCGCGGCGCCTTCGACGACGGCTGGGGCAGCCTGGAAGAAGGCCTGGCGCAGCCGCATGAACCCCCGCCCACGGAAGTGTTCTGGGAAGAGGCGCGCAGCATCATCACGTCGAACGAATCGCCCGACGTGTATTTCGATCGATCGGTCAATCCCTACCGCGGTTGCGAGCACGGCTGCATCTACTGCTACGCGCGGCCTACCCACAGCTACCTGAACCTGTCGCCGGGCCTGGACTTCGAAACGAAGATCATCGCCAAGCGCAACATCGGGCCGTTGCTGCGCCGGGAACTTGCGCGGCCGAACTACCAGCCCCGGCTCATCGCGATCGGCACCGCGACGGATTGTTATCAGCCGGTGGAGCGCGAGCTGCGCCTGACCCGATCGGTGATCGAGCTGATGCACGAGACGCGCCACGCTTTTTCGCTGGTGACCAAGTCAAGCGGTGTCGAACGCGATCTGGACCTGATCGCACCCATGGCAGCCCAGCGCCTTGCCGCGGTGTACGTGACGATCACGACGCTCGACGCCGGGCTCGCGCGCAAGCTCGAACCGCGCGCCGCCGCGCCCCACAGGCGCCTGCGTACCTTGCGGACCCTGGCCGAGCACGGCGTGCCGTGCGGCGTGAGCCTGGCGCCCCACATTCCGTTTCTCACGGAGGACATGGAGCAGGTGCTGCAAGCGGCCTGGGACGCCGGCGCGCGCAGCGCCTTCTACCATGTGCTGCGGCTGCCGTGGGAGGTCAGTCCGCTGTTTCGCCAGTGGCTGGAACTGCATTACCCGCGGCGCGCCGCGCGCATCATGGCGCGCATCCGCGACCTGCGCGGCGGCAAGGACTACGACAGCGATTTCGCTACCCGCATGAAAGGCACGGGACCGTGGGCCGAGTTGATCGCGCAGCGCTTCCGCAACGCGAGCCGCCGGATCGGGTTCAACCGCGAGCGGGTGGAACTGGACACCACTGCGTTCCGAAGGCCGGGCGCGATCGGGCAGGGTGAGCTGTTCTAGGTCAGAAAGCACACCCGTACGCGGCGCTAGGCGCTGAAAAATCCGCGAAGCTTGTCAGCCCAGCTCTCCTCGGTGGGGGAGTGCTTCGCGCCGCCTTTCTTGAGCGATTCGTCCAGCTCCTTGAGCAGCTTGCGCTGCGGCTCGGTGAGCTTGACGGGGGTCTCGACGGCGACGTGGCAATACAGGTCGCCGGGATAGCTCGAACGCACGCCCTTGATGCCCTTGCCGCGCAGGCGGAACTGCTTGCCGGCCTGCGTGCCTTCCGGGATGTCGATCGCGGCCTTGCCCTGAAGCGTGGGCACTTCGATCTCGCCGCCCAGGGCGGCCCGCGTGAAACTGATCGGGACGACGCAATGCAGGTCGTCACCGTCGCGCTCAAAGATATCGTGCTTTTTCAGGCGGATCTCGATGTAGAGGTCGCCCGGCGGCCCGCCGTTGGTGCCCGGTTCGCCATTGCCGGCGCTGCGGATGCGCATGGCGTCGTCGATGCCCGCGGGGATTTTCACCTCCAGCGTCTTCTGCTTCTTGACGCGGCCCTGGCCATGGCAAGCGGTGCAGGGTTCGGGAATGATCTTGCCCGAGCCGCGGCAATGCGGGCAGGTCTGCTGCACGCTGAAGAAGCCCTGGCGCATCTGCACCACGCCCTGGCCATGGCAAGTGCTGCAGGTCTTGGCGTTCGTCCCGGGCTTGGCGCCGCTGCCGTGGCAAGTGTCGCATTGCTCCCACGAGGGAATCCGGATCTGCGCTTCCTTGCCGAACGCGGCTTCTTCCAGCGTGATTTCCATCGCGTAGGAGAGGTCGCTGCCGCGGTACACCTGCCGCCCCCGGCCGGCCGCGCCGCGCTGCTGGCCGAAGATATCGCCGAAGATGTCGCCGAACGCCTCGGCGAAGCCGCCAAAGCCCTCCGCTCCGCCGCCGGCGCCGCGCATGTTCGGGTCCACCCCGGCGTGGCCGTACTGGTCGTACGCCGCGCGCTTGTCGGAGTCCGACAGCATCTCGTAGGCTTCCTTGGCCTCCTTGAACTTGGCCTCCGAACCCTTGTCCTCGCCCTGGTGGCGGTCAGGGTGGAACTTCATCGCGAGCTTGCGATAAGCCTTCTTGATTTCCTCGTCCGAGGCGTTCTTGGGAACGCCCAGGACCTCGTAATAGTCTCTCTTGGTGGCCATATTCTTCGGTCAACTTATCCAGCTACGACGCCTTCTCAACGCGCCAGCGAAAACGCCGCGTTCACGATCCCGTGAGGGTATCGTTCAAACGCGGCGATCTAATCCGGCGCAACGCGTCCGAATTAGCCTTTCTTGACTTCCTTCACCTCGGCGTCCACCACATTGTCGTCGGCCGGCCTGGAAGACGCGGATTCCGCGCCACCGCCGCCCGCGCCGCCAGTGCCCGCGCCTGCGCCCGCCGCGGCCTGCGCCGCCTGCTGCGCCTGCATGTCGGAGTACATCTTCTCGCCCAGCTTCTGGCTGGCCGTCATCAGTGCGTTGGTCTTTTCCTCGATCGCGGTCTTGTCCTCGGTCTTGAGCGCTTCCTCGACTTCCTTGAGGGCCGCCTCGATCTTTTCCTTCTCGCCGCCGTCGAGCTTGTCGCCGTACTCCGTCAGGCTCTTCTTCACGCTGTGCACCAGCGCCTCGCCCTGGTTCTTGGCCTGCACGATCTCGAGCTTGCGCTTGTCCTCCGCGGCGTTGAGCTCGGCGTCCTTCACCATCTTCTGGATTTCTTCCTCCGAGATGCCGGAGTTGGCCTTGATGGTGATCTTGTTCTCCTTGCCCGTGGCCTTGTCCTTGGCGCCCACGTGCAGGATGCCATTGGCGTCGATGTCGAAGCTCACTTCGATCTGGGGCAGTCCGCGCGGCGCCGGCGGGATGCCTTCGAGGTTGAACTCGCCCAGCAGCTTGTTGCCGCTGGCGATGTCACGCTCGCCCTGGTAGACCTTGATGGTCACGGCCGGCTGGTTGTCGTCCGCCGTGGAGAAGGTCTGCGAGAACTTCGTGGGGATGGTCGTGTTCTTGGTGATCATCTTGGTCATGACACCGCCCAGCGTCTCGATGCCCAGAGACAGCGGCGTCACGTCCAGCAGCAGCACGTCCTTGCGCTCGCCGCCCAGCACCTGGCCCTGGATCGCCGCGCCGACGGCCACGGCCTCGTCGGGGTTCACGTCCTTGCGCGGCTCCCGGCCGAACAGTTCCTTCACTATTTCCTGCACCTTGGGCATGCGGGTCTGGCCGCCCACCAGGATGACGTCGTGGATGTCGGCGATGGAAACGCCGGCGTCCTTGATCGCGGTGCGGCACGGCGCGATGGTGCGCTCGAGCAGTTCTTCGACCAGCGCCTCCAGCTTCGCGCGGGTGAGTTTGATGTTCAGGTGGCGCGGACCGTTCGCGTCGGCGGTGATGTACGGCAGGTTCACATCGGTCTGCGAGTTGCTCGACAGCTCGATCTTGGCCTTTTCCGCGGCTTCCTTCAGTCGCTGCAGGGCGAGCACGTCCTTGGACAGGTCCACACCCTGGTCCTTCTTGAACTCGCCGATGATGTAGTCGATGATGCGCTGGTCGAAGTCCTCGCCGCCCAGGAAGGTGTCGCCGTTGGTGGAGAGCACTTCGAACTGCTTTTCGCCGTCGACGTCGGCGATCTCGATGATCGAGATGTCGAAGGTGCCGCCGCCCAGGTCATACACGGCGATCTTGCGGTCGCCGCGTTCCTGCTTGTCCAGGCCGAACGCCAGCGCGGCCGCCGTGGGCTCGTTGATGATGCGCTTGACGTCCAGGCCGGCGATCCGGCCGGCGTCCTTGGTCGCCTGGCGCTGGCTGTCGTTGAAGTAGGCCGGTACCGTGATGACGGCTTCGGTGACGGCCTCGCCCAGGTAGTCCTCGGCGGTCTTCTTCATCTTGCGCAGCACCTCGGCGGAAATCTGCGGCGGCGCGAGCTTCTTGCTGCGCACTTCGACCCACGCGTCGCCGTTGTCGGCCCGCACGATCTTGTACGGCATCAGGTGGATGTCCTTCTGGACTTCCTTTTCCTCGAACTTGCGTCCGATCAGCCGTTTCACCGCATACAGCGTGTTCTTGGCGTTCGTCACGGCCTGGCGCTTGGCCGAGGCGCCCACGAGGATCTCGCCGTCTTCCTGGTAAGCCACGATCGAAGGCGTGGTACGCGCGCCTTCGCTGTTTTCGATCACCTTGGGGGTGTTGCCTTCCATGATGGCAACGCACGAGTTCGTGGTGCCCAGATCGATGCCGATGATTCTGCCCATGTTCTTTCTCCTAGCTTGTGGCCGTGCGGCCAGTTCAGTTTCGATGTGGGTTACTTGTGGATAAGCTGTGGCGTTTCAAGTGCCGGCAGGCATCCCGGACTTGATCCGGGACCCATGGATTTATTGGGCGGCCGAGACGATCACCAGCGCGGGCCGCAGCACGCGGTCGGCGATCAGGTAGCCTTTCTGCAGGACGCTGACCACGGTGTTGGCTTCCTGTGTGGATTCGGGGGGCAAGGGCACCACGGAGATGGCCTGGTGCCGGTGCGGGTCGAACTTCTCGCCGACGGCGGGGTTGACTTCGATCACCTTGTTGCGCTCCAGCGCGCTCTTGAGCTGGCGGTACGTGACTTCGGCACCCTCCCGGACCTGCTCGGGCGTGGCGTCCTTATGGGCGAAACTGGCCTCCAGGCTGTCCACCACGGGCAGCAGGCTCTCGGCGAAGCTCTCGACCGCGAATTTGCGGGCCTTGGACATCTCGTCTTCCGCCCTGCGCCGGGTGTTCTGCATGTCGGCCTGGGCGCGCAGGAATTGCTCCGCCAGTTCGGCATTTTTGGCCTGCATGGCGGCCAGATCGGCTTGCAGCTGGTCCAGCAGGTCGGCTTCGTTGGCGGCTTGGGCGGCTTCGCGCTCCTCGGGACTCATGTCCAAGGGCGCGGCCGGGTTGGGCCGCGCCGGATCGGCTGGGGTGTTGTCGGACATTTCGGTCTGGTTTTCGTCGGACATGGCTGGTGATATGGATTTGGATGGCTGCGCAGCAGCTTGGGGCCGGCAAGCCCTTTTCAAGGCAGGGAAATAACGATCAGCTCATTAAATTCGAGGGCCAAAGCCGCGGCCCAGCGGTTGAGCCGCCGGCGGGCGCGCTTGCCAGCCCGGGGCCGCTGCGCCCGAGCCGCCGCCGGCGGCCCGGCCAAAATGCGCGCCAGGGCCCGGCCCAGCAGGTGCGGGAGCACCCGGGCCGGATCAACGCGCGGCGAGCAGTTCCACGTCGAACTTCAGGGTGGCGTTGGGCGGAATGACGCCGCCGGCGCCGCGGGCGCCGTAGCCAAGCTGGGGCGGAATGATCAGGGTGCGCTTGCCGCCGATTTTCATCCCGGCAACCCCCTCATCCCAGCCCCGGATCACCATGCCGCCGCCCAGCGTGAAAGCGAACGCTTCGTTGCGGTCCACGCTGGAGTCGAATTTCGCGCCCTGCTGGCCATTGTTGTAGAGCCAGCCGGTGTAGTGCACCTGAACCTGCTGGCCGGGCTTGGCCTCGGCTCCGCCGCCAAGGGTCGTGTCTTCGTATTGCAGGCCGGAAGGAGTCGTGATCATGAGAGAAACCTTTGCTTGTAGAAGAGAGAGGCCGGCCAGTGCCACGGCTCCATGGCGATCGGCCGGCACACACGGGCTCAGCCGGGCAGCCCGCGCCGGGCGAGGTCGCGCACGAGCGCCGCCACGCCATAGGTCCACGGCGCGACCCGGTCGCAGGTGTTGACGCGGTTGGCTAGTGTACCCAGCTGCGGGGCGGAAACGGTAACCACGTCCCCCACCACATGGGTAAAGCCCTGGCCCGGCCCATGGCGGTCCTGGGTCGGCGCGAACATGGTGCCCAGGAACAGCATGAAGCCATCCGGGTACTGGTGGTTGGCGCCGATGGCCTGTGCCACCAGGTCGAGCGGATCGCGGCTGATCTTCGACAGCGAACTCGCGCCTTGCATCACGAATCCATCCGGCCCTTCGACCCGCATCGCGAGGTCGCAGCGGCGCACCTGCGCGATGCCGAAACGCTCGTCGAACAGCCGGATGAACGGCCCGATCGCGCAGCTCGCGTTGTTGTCTTTGGCCTTGCCCAGCAACAAGGCGCTGCGTCCCTCGAAATCGCGCAGGTTGACGTCATTGCCCAGCGCCGCGCCCCGCACCTCGCCGCGGCTGTTCACGGCCAGCACGATTTCAGGCTCGGGGTTGTTCCAGCTGCTGGCGGGATGGATGCCGATTTCGGCGCCGGTGCCCACCGCGCTCATGGGCTGCGACTTGGTGAAGATTTCCGCGTCGGGGCCGATGCCCACTTCCAGGTACTGCGACCACAAGCCCTGCGCCACCAGCACCTCCTTGAGCCGCAAAGCGGACGCCGAGCCCGGTTGCACCGCGCCCAGGTTGTCTCCGATCACGGCCACCACGGCCTGCCGCACGGCCTGCGCGCGCGAGGCATCGCCGCGCGCCTGCTCCTCGATCACGCGCTCGAGCATCGACTCGACGAAAGTCACGCCGGCGGCCTTGATCGACTGCAGGTCGCACGGCGCGGCAAACCACGGTTTGCCCTCGTGGCGGACGTCGAACACGCTGTTGGCCAGCACTTCCCGCGTGGCGCCGATCCGGGCGCCGCGGTTGCCGCGCACCGCGGCGGCGAGGTCCGGCAATTCCAGCAATTCACTGCAGGTGGCGGCCAGCCGCGAGAGGTCGTAGACGCCTTCGGGACGCACCTGCACCAGCGTCGGCCCCGTGCCCGCGACGTGCACCCGGCCGATCAGCAGGGCGCCGGCGGCATCCGCCGGCAAGGCGGTGTCCGGCTCCAGGTACTGCTTCATGCCTTCTTCTTGGTCTGGCTGGCGACCCACTTGGCCGCGAACGCGGGCAGCTCGCCCAGGCGCTTGAGCAGGTCCGAGCCGGCGGGCGTGACGACGTAGCCGTCGCCGCCGTGGTTGACGAGCCCCGCTTCGCGCAGCTCCTTGATACGGGTGTTCAGGGTGTTGGGCGTGATGCCGCCGACGCTGTCCTGCAGCAGGCGGAAGGTCTGCGCATGGCCGTCCCTCAGCGCCCAGAGCACGCGTATGGCATAACGCGACTCGAGCAGCCCCAGCAACTGGCTGATGGCGGCGTTTTCCTTGGATCCCATTGAGTTGTTCTCCTCGAGCCGGCAGCGTTCCTGGCGGCGGGGAGTGCAGTGTAAGCGTTCCTGCTACATAAACAATAGCAGGGATTACCACGAGGGGTTTGCCTTGACTGTTGGCGGCAAGGGCGGCGGCGCGCCCGGAAAACGCGCCCCGCGACCTGCTACAGGTAGACCTTCTTGAGCAGCCTGATCAGCGTCTTCGCCTCGGCGGCGGACAGCCGTGCCGTCGCTTCGCTCTCCAGCTCGGCCGCCGTGCGCTCGGCGTCGCGCATCAGTTTCCTGCCCGTGGCCGTCAAGTGCAGACCGAGGGCGCGGCCGTCGCGCGGATGGGGTTTGCGCGTGACGAGTTCGCGTTTTTCCAGCGAGTTGATCATTCCGACCAGGTTCGGCGGCAGGATGCCCAGCGTGGCGCACAGCTGGCGCGACGTGATGCCGGGGTTGTGCGCGATGAGGGACAGGACTGAAAAATCCACCGGCCGCAGGGCGTAAGCCGCCATGCGCGACATGAACACGCCGATCACGGCGAGCGCCGCGCGCCGCGCGTTGTAGCCGATCAGCCCGTCGAGGTACGTGGTGTCGACCTGGTCGACCGCCGGGACGGCCTGGGTGTGCGGGGTCTTGATGGCTCTGGCGATCATCGCGTGCTCGAGGGGGTTGAGGCCAGCGCCGCCGAGCACTGGCCATGCATGGTCTTGATGCGCATGTCGAATTCAGGCAATACGCGCAGACGCAGCGCCGCAGCGCCCTGGGTCCAGCGCGGGACGCCGGCCGGTGCGGCCGCTTCGATCCGGGCCCAGGCCCAGGCCAGCAGGGCCAGGGCGACCGCGCGCAGATAATCGTCGGCTGCTTCGAACGGCAACACCGGGTTGTGGATGGCCGCCTCGGCCAGCTGGGTCGTCACGTCGCGCAGTTCGGCGAAACGGCGCAGCACGTCGTCAGGCCCGGCGCGGCTCGCATCGAGGTCCATCTGCAGATCCGACAGCAGCGCCGCCAGGCCGGCCCCGCCGTCGGCCAGCACCTTGCGCACCAGCAGGTCGATCGCCTGGATTTCATTGGTGCCCTCGTAGATCATGGCGACGCGCGAATCGCGCACGATCTGCTCGATCCCCCATTCCCTGATGTAGCCATGGCCGCCGAATACCTGCAGGCAGGCGCTTGCGCCGTGAAAGGCCTGCTCGGTGAAGGCGGCCTTGAGCACCGGGGTAACCAGGGCGCACCAGCGCTGCGCGCTCGCGCGCCGGTCGGCATCAGGATGGTCCTTCGCGATGTCGAGTTCAAGCGCGGTCTTGTAGGCCAGCACCCGGCCGCCGTCGACCCAGGCACGCTGCGTGTCCAGAATGCGGCGCATGGCCGGATGGCCGCTGATCGCATCCGCCGGTTCCTTGCCCTCGCGCGGGCCGGGCACGCGCATCTGCCGGCGCTCGCGCGCGTAGGCATCGGCCTTTTGCCAGGCCGCCTCGAGCAGGCCCAGGCCCTGCAGCGCCACATGCAGCCGCGCCGCATTCATCATCACGAACATCGCGTTGAGGCCGCGGCCGGTTTCCCCGACCAGCCAGCCGGTGGCTTGCTCGAAACGCATCGCGCAGGTCGGGCTGCCGTGCAGGCCCATCTTTTCCTCGATGCGGTCGCAGTGCACGCCATTGCGCGCACCGCCCGCCAGGAACTTCGGCACCAGAAACAGCGAGAGCCCCTTGGGCCCGGCGGGTGCATCCTGGGTTCGCGCGAGCACCAGGTGGACGATGTTGTCCGTCAGGTCGTGTTCGCCGCCGGAGATGAATATCTTGCTGCCGCTCAAACGCCAGCTGCCGTCGGGTTGCGCCAGGGCCCGCGTGCGCACCAACCCCAGGTCGCTGCCCGCCTGGGCCTCGGTCAGGCACATCGTGGCCAGCCATTCGCCGCTGGCAATCTTGTCCAGGTACCGCGCCTTGAGTTCTTCGCTGCCGTGGTGGCGCAGGCATTCATAGGCGCCGTGCAACAGGGCGGGTGCCATGGTCCAGCCATGGTTGGCGCCGCTCAGCATCTCGTAGAGCGCGGCTTCGAGCACGCCCGGCAACCCCTGGCCGCCATGGGCCGGCGCGCAGGCCAGCGCGGGCCAGCCACCTTGCCAGAACGCCTGGTAGGCCTGGGCAAAGCCCGGTGGCGTGGCGACCTCGCCGTGCCGCCAGCGGCAGCCCGGCGAATCTCCTGCGCCTTGCAGGGGCGCCACGACTTGCGCGACGAATTTGCCGGCTTCCTCGATGACCTGCGACATCAGTTCGCGATCGGCGTTCGCGAACGCTGGCATCGCTGCAAGCTGCGTTTGCGCGCGCAGCACGTCAAACAGGATGAAACGGATGTCGTCTTGGGCGGGTTGCCAGTTCATGAATTTGCTCGGTGGCTTGCGAGGGCCGGCCCTTAGTCGTCCGCGTGGACCGCCGCGCCCAGATAGGTATCGATCACGCGCGGGTCGCCCGCGAGCTCCAGGGCCGAGCCCTGCAGGGCGATCTCGCCCATTTCGAGCACGTAGCCGTGGTCGGCCACTTCCAGTGCCGCGCGCGCATTCTGCTCCACCAGCAGGATCGTGACCCCGGTCTGGCGCAGGCTCTCGATGGTGCGGAAGATGTCGCGCACGATCAGCGGCGCCAGGCCCAGGCTGGGCTCATCGAGCATCAGCAGGCGCGGGCGCGACATCAGCGCGCGGCCCACCGCGAGCATCTGGCGCTCGCCACCCGACAGCGTGCCGGCCAGCTGCGCCCGCCGCTCCCGCAGGCGCGGGAAGATCGTGTAGACGTCGTCGATGCGGCCGCGCCACTCGCGATTGCCCAGCTGCACCTGGCGGTAGGCCCCGAGCACCAGGTTGTCCTCGACGCTCATGGAGCTGAACAGCTCGCGGCGCTCCGGCACCAGGGCCATGCCCATCATGACGCGCTCTTCCAGCGGCATGACGGCGATGTCGTGCCCATCGAACTGCAGCGTCCCGCGCGAGGGGATCACGCCCATCAGCGTGTTCAGCAGCGTCGACTTGCCTGCGCCATTGGGGCCGATCACCGTCACGACGCTGCCGCAGGCCGCCTCGAGGTTCAGGCCGTGCAGCACTTCGGCCCGGCCGTAACCGGCGTGCAGGTCCTGGATGCGGAGCATGGGAGGGCTCATCAATGCTCCGTTCCCAGATAAGCGGCGCGCACCTCGGGGCTTTGCTGCACTTCTCGCGGCGTGCCTTCCATCAGGAGCGTGCCGAACTCCATCACCACCAGCCGGTCGCACACGTCCATCACCAGGTCCATGTCGTGCTCGACCAGCAGGATGGTCATGCCCTCGCGCTGCAACTGGCGCAGCACGTCGATGAGGGCGCGTTTCTCCTTGTGGCGCAGGCCGGCGGCCGGCTCGTCCAGCAGCAACAGCGCCGGGTCCGAGCACAAGGCTCGCGCGATTTCCAGCAGCCGCTGCTGTCCCATGGGCAGGTTGCCGGCCAGTTCGTGGACCCACTCGCCCATGCCGACGCGCTCGAGCTGGCGTTGCGCCTCCTTGAACAGCTCGCGTTCCTCGGCGCGGTCCAGCCGTGCCATTGCGGCGAGCACGCCCTTGCGCCCGCGCGTGTGGGCACCTAGGGCGACGTTCTCGAGCACGGTCATGTCCGCAATCATCTTCACGTGCTGGAAAGTGCGTCCCAGGCCGCGGCGCGCGATCGCGCGGGCTCGCTGGCCGCCCAGGCTTTCGCCCCGGAAAGTCACGGCGCCTCGGGTCATCTTCAGCACGCCGGTGACGAGGTTGAACGTGGTCGACTTGCCGGCGCCGTTGGGGCCGATGAGGCCCACGATCTCGCCCGACCTGACCTGGAAACTCACGTCGTTGACGGCGACGAGCCCGCCGAACTCCTTGCGCACCGCCTGCACGTCCAGCAGCGGTTCGCCGGTAGCCGGCTTCGCGCGTTCGGGCAGCGCCGGGGCGTTGGCCCAATCCACGGGCCGGGCGCCGCGCGGGAAGCGGCGTGCGACGAAATCCCACAGACCGTCGGGCTGGTACTTGAGCATCAGCACCAGGGCGATGCCGAAAACGATCACTTCGTAGCTGCCG
>DATMBW010000319.1:0-3920 GCA_035559095.1 Ramlibacter sp. | reverse complement strand
CGACCAGCGGCCGCGCGTGGCGCACCAGCCAGAGCCGCATAATCAGGGCCTGTTCACACTGTTCTTGCCAGTGCGAACGCGCTTAAAACCGCGCCAATCTAGGCGCGCGACGACGCCAAGGCTGGACGCCTTGGCTAGGAGCGGAACAACGAGTGGCGCGGTTTTAAGCACGTTCCCTCCGGGTTGCGGCCAAAATGGCCAATCGCGTTGTTGCGGCGGCTGGCCGCACGTCAAGTGCGGCTGCGCCGCCGCGCCTAGCGCTTGGCCATTTTGACTCGCAACGCATCTGGCAAGAACAGTGTGAACAGGCCCTAGGCCCCCAGCGCCACGGCGGCGCCCAGGTAGAAGGCGATCTCGCACAGTTGCTGCACCGCACCCAGGCCGTCGCCGGTGAAGCCTTGCAGCCGCCGCGCGAGCAGCCGGCGCATCCACAGCCACGCGACCACGGCCAGCGCCAGGCCCGCGACGCAGAACCGCACCGAGGACAGGCTCGCGGCGCAGGCCAGGCCCAGGGCGCACCAGGCAGTCGCCACGGCCAGGCCCGCCGTTTCGATGTGTGCGGCAACGGGCAGCGATTTGGAAGTGGCGGCGCGGCTGACGTTCGGCAAGGTGGCGACGATCGCCAACGCCAGCCCACGCGAGCTCACGTGCCCACCCAACAACGCGGCGGCCACGCCCAGCCAGCCGGCACCGGCACCGATCACGCCCAACAATGCGGTCCTGGCCAGCAGCGCAAGCATGAGCGCCAGCGCACCGGGGCCGCCGATGTGCGAATCCTTCATGATCTCCAGTGCCCGTTCGCGGTCCTGGCCGCCGGCCAGTCCATCGACCGTGTCGGCCAGCCCGTCCTCGTGCAGGGCACCGGTCAAGGCGATGGTGGCGGCCGTGGACACGACCGCGGCGAGCAAGGGCGCGAAGCCCCCGCGCGGCAGCATGGTGGCGGCGGCCCAATAACAGACGATGCCCACGGCGGCGACCAAGAGCCCCACCGCGGGGAAATGCGCGAGGCTGGCGCGCTGCAAGCCGGCGTCGAAGCCGGTCCATCGCGCCACCGCGGCCGGCACGGGAACGCGCGTGAAGTACTGCAGTGCCAGGACCAGCGCGCGCATGGATTGGCCCAGGGCGTTCACGCCGGCCCGGACACGCCCGCCGATTCGAAACTGGCCATTTCGCGCAGCAGCGCGCAGGCCGAGACCAGCAGCGGCCACGCCAGCGCCGCGCCCGAGCCCTCGCCCAGCCGCAAGCCCAGGTCCAGCAGCGCCCGCGCCGGCTGCTGCGCGGCCGGCCCGAGATGCCGCAGCATCAGCGCATGGCCGGTCTCGTCGGAGCGGTGCGAGAACACGCAGCGCTGCGTCACATGCGGCGCGAGCCGCTGCGCCACCAGCACCGCGGCGGTGGAAATGAAGCCGTCGGCCACGATCACGCGCCGCTGCGCGGCGGCTTGCAGCACCGCGCCGACCATGGTCGCGATCTCGAATCCGCCGAAGGCTGCCAGAGCGTCCAGCGGCGCCGTGGCGTGGGCATGCAAGGCCAGCACCTGCTGCAGGACTTGCCGCTTGCGCTCGACGCCGGCTGCGTCCAGCCCGGTGCCCGCACCCACGCATTCCGCCAGCGGCAGGCCCGTCAGGCGCGACAACAGCAGCGCTGCCGCCGACGTATTGCCGATGCCCATCTCGCCCAGCAGCAATGCGTTGCCGGGAAGCTGGTCCACGATGGCCCGGCCGTTGGCGATGGCCTCGCCGCATTGCCCGGCCGACATCGCCGGCCCGGTGAACGAATCGGCCGTGCCGGGCGCGATCTTGCGCACGATCAGGCCCTCGCGCGGGGCGAAGTCTCGGGCCACGCCGCAGTCCACCACGGTCAAGGCCAGCCCGTGCTGGCGCGCCAGTACGCTCACGGCGGCGCCTCCGGCCAGGAAGTTCTCCACCATCTGCCAGGTCACGTCGCTCGGGTAGGCCGACACACCGCGCGCGGCCAGGCCGTGATCGCCGGCGAAGACCACCAGTTGCGGCTGCTCCAGCTGCGGCGTTTCGGTGTCCAGGATCAGCCCGAGTTGCAGGGCCAGCGCCTCCAGGCGCCCGAGCGAGCCCAGCGGTTTGGTTTTCTGGTCCAGCTTGTGTTGCAGGCGCTGCGCGAGAGAGGAATTTTCGAGGTTGGAGATTTGCATTGGTTTTGTCATTTCAGGATGGTCGAGGTGGGAGATTGGTTCTTGTGTTGTCATTCCGGGCTGAGCCTGCCCCGGACCTGATCCGGGGACCCGGAATCCAGGCTGTCGAGATCCCCTGGCTGATCCCGGATCAAGTCCGCGATGACAGAGGGCCGGAAATGGCGTTCGATGAAATCCGCCAGGCCGTCGAACACGCTGTCCAGCGTCGGCGCCCTCGCGCCGAACAGCGCATGCAGCACCGCCGCATCCTCGAACATGCCGTGCAGGTACACGCCCAGCACGTTGCCCTGCTCGTTCTGCCACCCCAGGCCGTCTGGAATGACGGCGCGCGCCGCCGCCATGCCGGGGTGCTGGAAGGTGCGGCCGTGGTGGATCTCGTAGCCTTGCAGCTTCACGTCCGACAGGGCGGCCCAGGCGCCGCCCAGGGCGCCGAAGCGCGCCTGCGTGCGATTGACCGTCTTGTCCGGCTCGAACACGGTCACCAGCGGCAACAGGCCCAGGCCCGGCCCGTTGTCTTCGATGCCGTGCGTGTCAACCAGCGCCTCGCCCAGCATCTGCAGGCCGCCGCAGATGCCCAGCACCGCGCCGCCGCCCGCCGCATGGCGCGCGATCGCGCCATCCAGGCCCTGCGCGCGCAGCCACTCGAGGTCGCTCGACGTGTGCTTGGAGCCGGGCAGCACGATCCAGTCCGCCCCCGCCACGTCGGCCGGGCTGCGCGCCCACACCAGCCGCACGCCGGGCAGGTTCTTCAACGGCTGGAACTCGTCCAGGTTGCTGATGCGCGGATAGGCTATCACCGCGATCGTGCGCATCACGGTGCCGGCGGCCGTGGTGCGGTCATCGAAGACGCCGTCTTCCTCGGGCAATCCGTGCTGCCACCACATGGGCAAGGTGGCGACGACCGGAATGCCGGTCAGGTCTTTCAGCATCTGGGGCGCCGGCGCGAGCAGCGACGCGTCGCCGCGGAACTTGTTGAGAACGAAGCCGCGGAACAGTTTTCTTTCGGCTTCGGGCAGCAGCGCCCAGGTGCCGTAGAGATGAGCGAAAGCGCCGCCCCGGTCGATGTCGGTGACCAGCAGGCAGCGGGCATCCGCGTGCTGCGCCACGCGCATGTTCACGATGTCGCTGTCGGCCAGGTTGATCTCGGCTGGCGAACCGGCGCCCTCGATCACGACGACGTCGTTTTCCGCGCGCAACTCGTCCAGGCTGCGCGCGATCACCGGCCAGACAGCGGCGCTGCGGCCGCGCCAGGGCATGCGCGTGAGCTCCTGGTCCACGTGGCCGAGCAGCACGACCTGGCTGTGCGTGTCCTTCTCGGGTTTGAGCAGCAGCGGATTCATGCGCACATCCGGCGCGGCCCGGGCCGCCAAGGCCTGGAAGTACTGCGCGCTGCCGATCTCGCCGCCGCTGACCACGCGGGCGTTGTTGCTCATGTTCTGGGCCTTGAACGGTGCCACCTTCAAGCCCTGGCGCGCGTACAAGCGGCACAGCGCCGTCACCAGCCAGCTCTTGCCCGCGCCGCTGGTCGTGCCCAGCACCATCACGCACCGCGCCGTCACCAGGGACGCTCCCAGGCCAGGACGAAGGCGACGCAGGTCCAGGCCAGCATCACGGCTACGGCGCGGCCCGCCAGGTTGAGCGCGCGCAGCGTGTGCTCCGGTTCCGGATAGGCGCCCGTTCCATTGAGCACGCTCACGCCGGGCTTGCGCAGGCGCGTGCCCAGCGCCAGCGCCAGCGCCGCCGCCGGCCATCC
>DATMBW010000318.1:0-2087 GCA_035559095.1 Ramlibacter sp. | reverse complement strand
GCAGATCGACGGCCTGCTGGAAGAGATCGTCGACCGCTTCGGCAAGCTGCCGGCGCAGGTGCAGACGCTGATCGACGTGCACCGGCTGCGCGTGCTGGCCAAGCCGTATGGCGTGATCAAGGTCGATGCCGCGCCGGGCGTAATCCACATCACGTTCAAGCCCAAGCCGCCGGTCGACTCGATGCGCATCATCGAGCTGGTGCAGAAGAACCGCCACATCAAGCTCGCCGGCAACGAGAAGCTGCGCATCGAGCGCGCGCTCAAGGATCCGAAGGACCGCGCGCAAATGGTGCGGGACGTGTTGCGGTCGCTGGGGCAGCCGAAGGTGACCGAGCCGGCTTGAGGTAGCTTGTCCTGCCGGGCGTGACGAGCCTGCCCGCAATGACGACGGGTTGCTATTGCTGCCGTGGGAAAATCACGGCCATGACCCATCCCCGCGAAATCTCACCCGGCCTGGTAATCCAGGGCTTTTCGCCGCCCGTGCGCCTCAACGACTTCCGCCTGATCGCGTTCGACATGGACTCCACGCTGATCAACATCGAGTGCGTGGACGAGATCGCCGATATCGTCGGCAAGGGGCCGGCGGTGGCAGCCATCACCGAAGCCGCCATGCGCGGCGAAGTCATGGACTACAAGGAAAGCCTGGCACGGCGCCTGTCCCTGCTTGCCGGCACGCCGGTCTCGGTGCTGCAACGCGTCTATGAACACCGCCTGCGCCTGAACCACGGCGCCCTGGAACTGCTGGCCTATGCGCGCTGGGACGGCCTGAAGATCCTGCTGGTCTCCGGCGGCTTCACCTATTTCACCGAGAGTCTCAAGCCACGGCTGGGGCTGGACTTCGCGTTGTCCAACCAACTGGAAATCAAGGACGGCGCCATGACCGGCCGCGTCCTGGGCCGGGTGATCGACGGGCAGGCCAAGCGTGATGCCGTGGCGCAGGCGTGCCTTGACATCGGCTGCTCGCACGAACAGGTGATTGCCGTGGGCGACGGCGCCAACGACCTGCCCATGATGCAGCTTGCCGGCCTGTCAGTGGCCTACCGGGCCAAGCCGAAGGTGCGCGAATACGCCAACGTGAGCATCGACACAGGCGGCCTGAACCGCCTGCTCGAGGTCGTGGTTCCCTCGGTCGCCTACGCCTAGGCCGGCACGCTGGGCAGGCCGGCAAGCGCCATCGCAAGTTCTTTCTCGTCGTACTTTTCGTCGCTCAGTTCGCCGGCAAAGTATTTGGAATAGGCCAGCATGTCGAAGTGGCCGTGCCCGCAAAGGTTGAACAGGATTGTCTCGGCCTTGCCCTCCCGTTTGCAGCGCATCGCCTCTTCGATTGCGCCCTTGACGGCATGGTTCGCCTCGGGCGCTGGAACGATGCCCTCGTGGCGCGCGAACAGCACGCCGGCCTCGAAGCACTCGACCTGGTTGTAGGCCACCGCATCGAGCAGGCCCAACTGCTTGCAGTGCGAGACCAGCGGCGCCATGCCGTGGTAGCGCAGGCCGCCCGCATGGAAGCCCGGCGGCGTGAAACTGCTGCCCAGCGTGTGCATCTTGGACAGGGGCGTCATGTGCCCGGTGTCGCCGAAGTCGTACGCGTACTTGCCGCGCGTGAGCGACGGGCAGGCCGCCGGCTCCACCGCCACGATGCGCGGTTTCTGGCCGCCGCGCAGGCCGTCGCCGATGAAGGGGAAGGCGATGCCGGCGAAGTTGGAGCCGCCGCCCGTGCAGCCCACCACCACGTCCGGCCAGGCATCGGCCATCTGCAACTGTTCCATCGCCTCCAGGCCGATGATGGTCTGGTGCAACAGCACGTGGTTCAGCACCGAACCCAGCGCGTACTTGGTATCGTCGCGCTGCACCGCCAGTTCGACCGCCTCCGAGATCGCGATCCCCAGGCTGCCGGGATGATTCGGGGTCTTGGCCAGCACGGAACGGCCATAGACGGTTTCATTCGAGGGCGACGCCACGCAGCGCGCGCCATAGGTTTCCATCACCGCGCGGCGATAGGGTTTCTGGTCGTAGGACACGCGCACCTGGTAGACGTCCACCTGCAATCCGAACAGTGCCCCGGCGTAAGACAACGCCGTGCCCCACTG
>DATMBW010000317.1:0-5472 GCA_035559095.1 Ramlibacter sp. | reverse complement strand
CCCGGACAGGTAGACGGCTTTCAGGCCGGCCTTGATCTGCTGCATGGCCTGGTTGCCGGTGAGCGCGCCCAGCGTGTTGACGAAGGGCTCGGTGTTGATCATGTTCCACAGCTTTTCGGCGCCGCGCTTGGCCAGCGTGTGTTCGACCTGGAGCGAGCCGCGCAGCTTGACCACGTCGGCGGCGCTGTAGCTGCGCTTGATGCCTTTCCAGCGCGGGTTCTCGGCCCAGTCTTTTTCGAGCTGGGCAATTTGCTGTTCGCGGGTCAGGTGGGTCCAGGATGTCATGGTGCGCTCCAAAGTTGATTTGAAAAACTGTTCGGTCCGCCGTGCATGGGTGCGATGCCGATGAATCAACTTTAGTCTTGTACAAGAGTTTTCGCATCTCTTATGTCTTATACAAGAGACAATATTTTTCCTTTTATTTTCAGCGACTTAGTTGTTGTATTTCTCTATGCGAAAAATAATTTCTTGTATTGAGAAATTTTGGCGCGCCGCAACATCTGCGTTTTTCGCAATATGGAACGCCGTTTACGCCGGGCGGAACAGGATCCAGTCGCCGTGGCCGATGACCTGCTTGCCTCGCACGCGATCGGGATTGATTTCGTACACCAGGCACTTTACTTGCCGGCCCTGGACCTCGACGGCCAGTTCCCGCTTGAAATATTCGCTCGTTTCCTGAGGCACGATCTGCTCGATGCGATCCAGCAAGGCTTCGAGCCGCGGCGTGATTTCGTACACCTCGCCCACGACGGTGACCGCTTCCTGGCCGCCCAGCGTCAGTCCCGGATACCAGTCGATGTGGTACAGCGTTCCCTTGACCTCGCCCATGCCCAGGTAGCGCGGCGCGGGCTCGAGCCGGTTGATGTCGTTGCGTCCGCCACGGCGCAAGGTGCCGTACACGAAGACATGGCGCAACGGGGCTTCGGGCATGATCGGTCGTCTTGGGGAATACAGCCATTCTGCAATGAGCCTGCGCGCCCAGCGCCCTTTCGCCTACGCCTGCCTGGCCGTCAGCATGTCGCTGGTGGGCAGCTATGTCGCCTTGTCCAAGCCGCTGGTCGCCGCGATCCCGGTCTTTCTGCTGGCATGGCTGCGCTTCGGCATCGGCGGACTGGCCATGCTGCATTGGCTGCGCAAGCCGGCGAATGAACCGCCTATGACCGCGCAGACGAAA
The DNA here is from genome assembly GCA_035559095.1 of Ramlibacter sp. Classification (GTDB taxonomy): domain Bacteria; phylum Pseudomonadota; class Gammaproteobacteria; order Burkholderiales; family Burkholderiaceae_C; genus Ramlibacter. The sequence continues at coordinate 4,298 of DATMBW010000317.1, read as the reverse complement.
AAGCTCGTCTTCCTGGAATCGTTCCTGGGGAATTTCCTGTTCTCCATCCTCATGCTCTTCGGCGTCAGCATGACCTCCGCGGTGTCCGCGGGGGTGGTCATGGCCTCCATCCCTGCCGTGGTAGCGCTGCTGAGCTGGGCCTTCTTGCGCGAACGGATCGCCCCGCGCGTCTGGGCCGCCGTCGCCTGCGCCGCCCTGGGCATCGCCCTGCTGGGATTGGCCCAGCCCGGCGCCCAGTCCGGCCGCGCCGCAACCGGCAGCGGCGCGGCGACGGCGTGGCTGGGAAACCTGATGGTGTTCGGCGCCGTGCTCTGCGAAGCGTCTTATGCGGTCATCGGCAAGAAGCTCACCGGCGCCCTGGGGCCCAAGCGCATCACCTCGCTGATCAACCTCTGGGGCTTTGCCCTGATCACGCCGTTCGGCGCTTACGCGGCACTGCGATTCGACTTCGCCGGCGTGCCGCCCGGAATATGGGTCCTGCTGCTGTTCTATTCGCTGGCGGCGAGCGTCTGGACCGTCTGGCTCTGGATGACGGGCCTGAAGACGGTCCCCGCGGCGCAGGGCGGCGTCTTCACCGTCATGCTGCCGGTGTCGGCCGCGCTGGTGGGCGTGTTCGCGCTGGGCGAGCGCCTCGGCGGCCTTCAGCTGCTGGCTTTCGCGCTAGCCCTGGCCGGCGTGATCCTCGCCACGGCGCCGGTCAAATCAAGGGCATAGCGCTGACCACGATGCCGTCCCCGTCGGCATAGAGCCAATCGCCCGGCCGCACCGGCGTACCCTGGATCTCCACGGCAAGGTCGCGCTGCCCCTCGCCGCGCTTGACCGAGCGCATCGGCATCAACGCCAATGCCTTGATGCCGATGCCGGCGGCGGCGAGTTCGGCGGCATCCCGCACCGCGCCATCCACGACGATGCCGGCCCAGCCGTTGCGCGCCGCGGCCAAAGCCAGATTGCCGCCCACCAGCGCGCGGCGCAGCGATCCGCCGCCGTCCACGACCAGCACGCGCCCCTCGCCCGGCGAATTCACGGCCTCGCGAATGCGCGAGTTGTCTTCGATGCAGCGCACGGTGGCTACCTGGCCGGCGAAACTGCCGGCCAGGCCGAAGTCGCGGAACACGGGCGGCAAGACCCGGAAGGCGCCGGAATGGTCCTCCTCATGGGCATCGCACAGGTCGCAGGTGGCAAAAGCAGCAATGGTCATTTTCCGGTGACTCTCCTGATCGGGGGTTCGTTGATCTCCCTGCGGGCGGGCTGGTCCCCCGCGTTGCCGCGCGGAGGATCGAGCAGATGGGGGCCCGAGGGTTGCGCAAGGATACCTTGGTGTCGGGCCGAGCAATGGGCCTGGCGCCGCGCCGAACAACACATCGGTTCCAGCCTGATGACTGCCCTTCCTCGCGGCGGCGGGCCCCATGCTGGTCCGCGGCTGGAAACGCCCGCGGCCAGACGGGGTTCGCGGGAATGGCACTGGGGCTCGACTGCGTGCTGCGGCGCGCGCGTGGCGCCGGCTTTTCGGTCTCTCCCGCCGGGTTTGCCGGCGAATTGTTGTGCGTGGGCGCGGTGTTGATGCGGGTTTCTCTTGCGATGGGCGAGCAGCCGGTCCGGCCGGCCGGGAGCGCCGTGGCGACCAGCAGCGCCCTTACCGGCGCCGCATGGATCGCCTGCCGCGTCCCCCGCGCGGGCGTTTTCCTGATCTTCAGAGGGAAAACGCGGCAAAACTCCGAGCAAAAAAAAGACACGCCAGAGTGAAAAAAGCCACTTTTCGCTTGGAAACACGTTTTTTCTCCAGTAGCATCCGCAGTGCCAGTGGGAATGCAGATTCGCATTGGTGATTAATCAACTTCCAAAAGGAAATAATCATGGCAACTGCGAAAAAAGCTGCGGCGAAGAAAGCGACCGCAAAGAAGGCTCCCGCGAAGAAGGCTGCGGCGAAGAAAGCGCCGGCCAAGAAAGCGCCGGCCAAGAAGGCTGCACCGGCAAAGAAGGCCGCCGCGAAGAAGGCGCCGGCGAAGAAGGCTGCTGCCAAGAAGGCCCCGGCCAAGAAGCGCACGCCGAACGCCGCGTTCATGAAGGCGCTGACGCCCAGCCCGCAATTGGCCGCTGTGGTCGGTCCGGCTCCCCTGCCGCGCACCGAAGTGGTCAGCAAGCTGTGGGCCTACATCAAGAAGAACAAGCTGCAGGACTCCGTCAACAAGCGCATGGTCAACGCCGACGCGAAGCTGAAGGAAATCTTCGGCAAGGCCCAGGTCTCGATGTTCGAGATGGCCGGCCTGATCGGCAAGCACGTGAAGTAACCCTTCAGCTTGAAGATGAAGGGGCCGCCTCGCGCGGCCCTTTTCTATTTCTTCAGCGCGTTGTCGCGGATGGCGCTGAGGCTGGCCCGCGTGGTGATCACTTCCGGATCGAGCATGACCTCGATCAGGGTGCCCTGGCGGCGCTCCAGCGCCGCCACCAGCTCCGGTTCGAACTCCGCCGTCCGCGTGATGCGAACGCCGGCGTAGCCGTAAGCCCGAGCCAGCGCGGCAAAGTCGGGGTTGTCCAGTTCGCTGCCGCTGACACGCCGCGGGTAGTCGCGTTCCTGGTGCATGCGGATCGTCCCGTACATGCCGTTGTTGAGCAGCACGATGATGCTCTTGCCGCCGTGCTGGACCGCCGTGGCCAGTTCCTGCCCGTTCATCAGGAAGTCGCCGTCGCCGGCCATGGTCAGCGCCGTGCGTCCGCTCACGAGGTTGGCCGCGATGCCGGCGGGAACGCCGTAGCCCATCGCGCCCACCGTCGGGGCCAATTGGGTCTTGTTGCCCTTTGCCAGTCCGTGATGCCGGAAGTAGCGGTGCAGCCAGCTCGCGAAGTTGCCGGCTCCGTTCGTGAGCACGGCGTCGGGCGGAAGATGCTTTTCGAGCAGCGCCACGATCGCGGGCATGTCGACCGCGCCCTGCGCCGTGCCACCGGCCAGTCCGGCCAGCGCCTGCGGCACCAGGTTGGCCTCGTAGTCGGCATGCGCGGCTTCGGTCCATGCCACCCAGGGCACCTCGGGCGGCGCCGCGAGCCCTTCGAGCGAGCGCGCGGCCGCGTTCATCGTCGCATTGATCGCCACATCGGCGCGGTAGACCCGGTTGAGTTCCTCGGCGCCGGCGTGGATGTGCACCAGCTTCTGCGCCGACCGGGGCGGGCGCAGCAGCGTGTACCCGCCCGTGGTCATCTCGCCCAGCCGCGCGCCGATGGCCAGGATCAGGTCGCTGTCCTTGATGCGCTGCGCCAACTTGGGGTTGACCGCGATCCCCACGTCACCCGCGTACAGCGCGTGGTGGTTGTCGAATGTGTCCTGGAAGCGAAAGGCATTGCCCACCGGCAGCTTCCAGTTTTCGGCGAAGCGTTGCAGGGCCTGTGCCGCCTGCGCGGTCCAGCCGCCGCCGCCGGCGATCACGAAGGGCTTCTTCGATTGCAGCAGCAGTTCGCGCACTTCGCGCAACGAGCCGGGATCGCTCCATGCCTGTACCGGCTCCACACGCGGCAGCGGCCGCGCATCGGTCGGGCGCACCAGCATGTCTTCCGGCAGAACGAGCACCACGGGCCCGGGCCGGCCGTTCATCGCGGTGGCGAAAGCGCGCGCCACGTACTCCGGAATGCGGTCGGGCTCGTCGATGCGCTCGACCCGCTTGGCCATGCCTTTGGTGCTGGGGCCGAAAAAGCTGGTGTATTCGACCTCCTGGAAGGCTTCGCGATCGCGCTGGTCGCTCGCGACGTCGCCTACGAACAGCACCATCGGCGTCGAATCCTGGAAGGCCGTGTGCACACCGATCGAAGCGTTGGTGGCGCCCGGACCGCGCGTGACGAAACACACGCCGGGCCGGCCCGTCAGCTTGCCCACCGCCTCGGCCATGAACGCAGCGCCGCCTTCCTGCCGGTTGACGATGAAGCGGATCTGTTCGCGATAGGCGTGAAAACCATCCAGGACGGCCAGGTAGCTTTCGCCCGGCACGCCGAAAACATGCCCCGTGCCCTGCGCGATCAGGCATTCGACAAGGAGGTGTCCGGCGATCTGGCTCATGGGCTTGACTCGATTAACGGTTTGGTGAATTATCCGGCCATGTCACGAGCAGCACCCATGGCCGCCGACGAGCGTCTGCGCGATGCGGACCGGTCGCAAGCCACCATCTTAACGGCCGCGCGGGACGAGTTCGCCGAGCACGGCCTGGGCGGCGCCCGCATGGACCGCATCGCCGAACGCGCCGGACTGAACAAGCGGCTCATCTACTACTACTTCGAGGACAAGGAGCAGCTGTTCCGCGCGGTGCTGGAGCAGG
>DATMBW010000316.1:0-4654 GCA_035559095.1 Ramlibacter sp. | reverse complement strand
CAACATGAGCACGATCGGCGACGATCTGCTGCGTGATTCCTCACCGCAACTCGGCCCGCGGATCGAGGCCCTCGTGGTGTACAACATCAACCCCGTCGCCGTGGCGCCGCAGTCGGCCAAGGTAGCAGCGGGCTTTGCGCGCGAGGATCTGTTCACCGTCGTGCTGGAGCAGTTCCAGACCGACACGGCCGACCATGCCGACTACATCCTGCCCGCGACGACCCAGCTGGAGCACTGGGACGTGCACTTGTCGTACGGGCACACCGACGTGCTGCTCAACCGGCCGGCGATCGCGCCCTTGGGGCAAACGCGGCCCAACGCGCAGATCTTCCGCGAACTGGCGCAACGCCTGGGATTTGACGAGCCCTGCTTCGCCGAAGATGACGAGAGCCTGTGCCGCGCTGCCTATGGCGATCGCGTCGATTTCAACCGGTTGCTCGAGCAGGGCTACGCCACGCTCCAGATACCCGATGCGCCGTTTGCCGATGGCGGATTCCCCACCCCTTCGGGTAAGTGCGAATTCTTCAGCGAACGGCTGGCGCGCCAAGGACTCGACGCCCTGCCGGACCACCTGCCCAACTACGAAACCGCCGGATCGTGCAGCCGTTATCCCCTGGCGATGATTTCGCCGCCGGCGCGCAACTTCCTCAATTCGAGCTTCGTCAATGTGCGCAGCCTGCGTGACATCGAGGGCGAGCCGCTGCTCGAGATCCATGCCAGCGATGCCGCCGCGCGCGGCATCGTCCCGGGCGCCGTGGTGCGGGTGTTCAACGACCGCGGCGAATACCGCTGCAAGGCCTGCGTGTCGCAGCGGGCGCGGCCGGGCGTCGTGAACGGATTGGGCGTCTGGTGGCGCAAGCTCGGGTTGGAGGGGACCAACGTCAACCAGCTCACCAGCCAGAAGCTCACCGACCTGGGCGGCGGCCCGGTGTTCTACGACTGCCTGGTCGAAGTGCGGGCGGTGTGAGGAAGGCACCGGCGATGGCGCTCGCTGGCCTGGTGGCGGTCGCGGTCGCGGGTACGCTGTGCCTGTCAGGATGCGCGAACCTGGGGTACTACTGGCATACGGCCACGGGCCACCTGAAGGTCATGAGCGCTGCCAGGCCGGTCCAGGAATGGCTGGGCAACGGCGACGCCCCGCAGCGGCTCAAGGAACGGCTGGCACTGAGCCAGCGTATCCGCAATTTCGCGGTCGCCGAGCTCAAGCTTCCCGATAACCCCAGCTATCGCCGCTACGCTGATTTGCAACGCAGCGCCGTTGTCTGGAACGTCGTGGCGGCCACCGCGTATTCCGTCACGCTGAAAAACTGGTGCTTTCCCGTCACGGGTTGCGTGACTTACCGGGGTTATTTCGACGAAGGCCTGGCCCTGGCCGACGCGGCAGAACTGTCGGAGCAGGGCTACGAGTCCAACGTCTACCCGGTGCCCGCCTATTCGACACTGGGGTGGATGAACTGGGCCGGCGGGGATCCGCTGCTCAACACCTTCATCTACTACCCCGAAGGCGAGCTGGCACGGTTGATCTTCCACGAGCTGGCGCACCAGGTGGTGTATGCGAAGGACGACACCATGTTCAACGAGTCGTTCGCCACGGCGGTCGAGCGCCTGGGAAGTTCGCGCTGGCTGGCCAGCCAGGCCTCCGAGGCCGCGCGCGCGGAATACGCCGAGTTCGACGCTCGCCGCAACCAGTTCCGCATCCTGGCCCTGGCCGCTCGCAAGCGGTTGGAAAGTGTCTATGAAACGGCCCACGGTGAAGAACGCGACGCCTTGAAGCGGGCCACCCTCGGGCAGTTCCGCGAGCAGTATGCGCAGTTGCGTGCGCGCTGGGGCGGGGACCCGGCCCGCTACCGCGCCTTCGACCGCTGGGTGGAACGGGCCAACAATGCCTCGTTCGGCGCCCAGGCTGCCTACGACGAGCTGGTTCCTGGATTCGAAGCGCAGTTCGCCCGCGAGGGGCGCGACTGGAACCGGTTCTATGATGCGGTCAAGCGGCTGGCCGCCTTGCCCAAGGGCGAGCGCCACCGGCTGCTGAAGGAAATCCCGTGAATTTGCCCATCTTCCCCGCGGCAGGAGATCCACTTGGCTCATATCCATATCACGCGCGCGCATTCGCTGGGCCTGGCCGACGCGCGCAAGCTGGCTTTCCAGTGGGCCGAGATGGCCGAACAGAAGCTCGAGATGGAGTGCACTTATGAGGAGGGCAAGACCTCCGACCTCGTGAGCTTCACGCGTTCGGGCGTGCGCGGCGAACTCAAGGTCACGAGGGACCGCTTCGTGCTGGACGCGCGGCTGGGCCTTCTGCTGGGCGCATTCAAGGAGAAGATCGAAAGCGCCATCGTCAAGAACCTGGACGAGTTGCTGGCCCATGAGTCGCCGGTGCATGCGTTCGAGAAGGTCGTGGCCAGGAAATCGGCGCCAAAGAAGGCGGCGGTCCGGAAAAAGGCCTGAGCGCCATGGATTCGTCTGAAGTCGCGCAGGGGCCGCTGGCGGGACTCAAGGTCCTCGAACTCGGCCAATTGATCGCGGGACCGTTCGCGGCCAAGACGCTGGCCGATTTCGGCGCCGACGTCATCAAGGTTGAACCACCGCCCGACCCGGCGCGCGCCCACGCCGGCGGCGACCCGCTGCGCCAGTGGCGCCTGCTCAAGGATGGAACTTCGGTGTGGTGGCAGGTCCAGTCGCGCAACAAGCGCTCGATCGCCCTGGACCTGAAGGATCCGCAGGCGCAGGACATCGTGCGCCGTCTGGCCGGGCAGGCCGACGTGCTGATCGAGAATTTCCGACCGGGCGCGCTGGAAGGATGGGGTCTGGGCCCCGACGCGTTGCTCGAGCTCAATCCGCGCCTGATCGTGCTGCGCATCAGCGGCTACGGGCAAACCGGACCCTACCGCGACCGTCCGGGCTTCGGCGTGGTGGCCGAAGCGATGGGTGGCCTGCGCCATCTCACGGCCGAGCCCGGGCGCGTGCCGGTGCGCGTGGGCGTGAGCATCGGCGACACGCTCGCGTCCTTGCACGGCGTCATCGGCATCCTGCTGGCGCTGCAGCACCGCCATGCCAGCGGGCGCGGGCAGGTGGTCGACGTGGCGCTGTATGAAGCGGTCTTCAACTGCATGGAAAGTCTGCTGCCCGAGTACAGCGCCTTCGGCGTCGTGCGCGGCCCGGCGGGCAGCGCCATGCCCGGCATCGCGCCGACCAATGCCTATCAGTGCGGCGATGGCGGCTACGCCTTGATCGCCGGCAACGGCGACAGCATCTTCAGGCGGCTCATGGGTGCGATAGGCCGCCCCGACCTGGCGTCCGATCCGGGCCTGGCCGACAACGCGGGACGGGTTGCCCGCGTGGTGGAGCTCGACGAAGCCATCGGCCAATGGGCGAGGGGGCGCACGGTGGAACAGGTGTTGGTGGCGCTCGACGCCGCGGCCGTACCCGCGGGCCGCATCTATACCGTGGCCGATATCGCGTCCGATCCGCACTACCGCGCCAGGGACATGTTGCTCGACATCCGGCTGGACGACGGCAGCACACTGGCCGTTCCCGGCATCGTGCCCAAGCTGTCCGCCACGCCGGGCGCGCATCGGCGCAACGCGCCGGGGCTGGGACAGGACACGGACGAGGTGTTGCGGGAACTGGGCCTCACGGCCGGACAGATCGAGGGCCTCAAGCGCCGCGGCATCGTGGCGGGAGGCGGAACATGAAGGAAATGGAGGCATCGCGATGACCCAGCGCCCTTACCTCGCATTCGCCTGCGCGCACCTGACCGACGAGCGCCTGTATGCGGCGCAGTTTGCCGCGCTGGGCGAGCGCTACGAATGCCACGCCTTTGTCTTTCGCGAACAGGACTCGCTCGGCGCCATGGCCGAGGAGCTGCTGGCGCGTGCGCCCGGCCGATTCACGCTGATCGGTCTGTCGCTGGGCGGCTACGTCGCCTTCGAGGTCATCCGCCGGCAATTGCATCGCCTGGACCGGCTGGCCCTGCTCGATACCACGGCGGCGGCCGATGCGCCGGCGCGGCGCGCGGGCCGGCTGGCCGACATCGCCAGGGTGCGCGAGGGCGGCATCGAGGCGTTGATCCCCGAGTTGCCCGGACGCTGGCTGCTGCCGGCGCACGCCCAGCGCCCGGAGCTGGTCGCGCTGATGGCCGACATGGCGCGCAGCGTCGGCGCGCGCGGGCAGATCAACCAGCAGACCGCGATGCTGGGACGCCCCGATTCCCATGGGGATCTTGAACAGGTCGCTGTTCCCACACTGGTCCTGTGCGGTCGGCAGGACCCGGTGACGCCGGTGGCCGATCACGAGGCGATGGCCGCTCGCGTCCCCGGCTCGCGACTCGCTTTCATCGAAGACTGCGGGCATCTTTCCGCCATCGAGCAACCGGACGCGGTGAGCCGGGTCCTGGCCGAATGGCTGGCTTCCACGGAGACCTGACTGACCATTGAGGATGCGTGGCGCCCCCAGGGGGGTTTGTCATGCCGGACTTGATCCGGCATCCAGGACTTCCTGGATTGCGGGTCAAGCCCGCAATGACATGGCTTCACCTGTCATCGGGCTTGATCCGGCATCCGGAGTCCTAGCTGAGCGAGCCGATCAGGTCGACGTATTGCTGCATCGCGTCGTCGCTTGACGTTCCCTTGAGACCGTTCCATGCATCCCACTT
>DATMBW010000315.1:0-15879 GCA_035559095.1 Ramlibacter sp. | reverse complement strand
TACACCGCGTACATGGTGGTGCTCGCGCGCCGGCTGCGCCTGAAGCGGTTCGTGTTCGTTTCCACCGCGTACAGCTCCGGTTACCAGCCGCATCGCACGCCGGAAGGCCCGCTGGCCGAGCCCGGCAGTGACCCGACACAGTACACCCGCACAAAGCGCGAGGCGGAACGCCTGGTCGCCCGCAGCGGCATCCCGTTCGTCGTGATCCGGCCGTCCATCGTGATCGGCACCAGCGACACCGGCCGCTACAGCGGCAGGGGCTATGGCCTGTACCAGCAATGGATGGACCTCGAGCGGCTGGCTTGCGACGGCTATCACGAAGAATTCCACACCGTCGCGCCCGGCATGCCGTTGAACGTGCTGCACCAGGATGCCTTCTGCGACGCCTTCAAGGCGGCCTACAGATGGCTTCCCGATGGCGCCTTCATGAACCTGGTGTCGCAGCCCGAGTGCTCGCCGTCGATGCGCCATCTCTGGGACATGTGGTTCGAGGTGACACGGCCGGCCCGCATCTACTACTACGCCAGCCTGGACGACGTGCCGATGAAGCAGATCCACACGCGCCAGCGGGCGTACCTGACCTTCGCGCAGGTCAACCTGGAGATCGCATCCCACCACTGGCAGTTCGAGGCCACCTGGCTCGAACTGCTGCGGGCCAAGGGACTGCGCTTCGCCGACGCCACCGTCGAGACGGTCCGCATGTGCCAAGACCGCTTCGTGAGGTCGTCGGACCAGATGCGCAAGTACCTGCTGAACCACGGCGACCGGCTCGCAGGACGCCCCAGATTCATCGAGGTTGAACCGGCACGCTCGCGGGTTCGACGCAGTACCGCAACTTCCTGAAAGGAGGTCACTCAGGAAATTTCAGGCTCGCTGGCCCAGAGCCCGCAAATTTCTTATACAAATTTACTTGCCAATATTCCTAAATGCGACAATTTGCCGATTCCTAGAAATTTGATGCTCCAGCCGCCGATGTGAAGCGATGGGGCACACGACGGTTGAGAACGTTGAGCGCAGGAAGAGGCAGCGGGCGGCAGGATCGCCAGCGGCACTAGCTGGACAATGAACGATAGGGCAGCACTGTCGAACCCCCGCGCCAGCCTACCAAATCCGGCCAAGGCCCCAAGCGGTACACCGGCGACAGTGCCCAGTGAGCCGCCAGAAGACAGCGGCTGGCGCTGGCCGAGCAGTACCCACTTCCGTTACACCATCCCATGGCAAGTGCGGTGACGCGGGCGTATCCTCACTTTGGATGTGCAATTCCTGCCGGGAACAGCCGGCGGCCAGCGGGCGTGCGCGGCGTCGGCTGGCCGAACTCGAGCCGCGCCGATAGGAGAGAAAGATGAAGCATCGCATCACGCGTTCAGCACTCCTGCTGGCGGCACTTTCCACGGTGTCGGTGGCCCTGTGGGCAGCGGATTCAGCCCAGATGGGAGGGGCGACGATGATCACCCCAGGCCAGTTGAAGTGGGGAGATGCGCCGCCGTCGCTTCCGAAAGGCGCGAAGCTGGCCGTGCTGCACGGTGATCCCTCGAAGGAGGGACAGTTCGCATTCCGGCTCAAATTACCCGCGAACTACAAGATTGCTCCGCATTCGCATCCGGCTGACTACATGGTGACCGTGCTGTCGGGCTCTCCCTCCGTCGGTGTTGGCGAGAAGGTTGACACCAAAGCCGCGCATGCACTCAAGCCCGGTTCATTCCACTTCCTGCCCGGCAAGACCAACCACTACTGGCTCATGAAGGGCGCGACGGAGCTCCAGGTACAGGGTGCAGGTCCGTTCGGCCTCACCTACGTCAACGCGGAAGACGATCCGCAGAAGATCGCGGCGAAGAAATAGCATGCCCATTGGGGCCGAGTGCGAGCGGCGGCCGCTGGCGCTGGGCACGTTTGCAGTTTCCTCGCGTATCGGGGAGATCCGCCCTTGGTACAGGCGGCGCATGCCGGCTGACGTCTGCTTTGGGTCGAAAGCAGACGTTGGCTCCGCATGCACTGCGGCTGCTGCCGCGGCGGGCATGCGATAGCGGCTAGCGGTAGAAGATGTCTGCTCTTGACGCCAGCACGGGCTCTTGGGCGCATGCTCGGCGACGGCAGCCGCAAACGAACCGGTAAGGTTCTCCCAGTACTGCGCGATCCGGATCTGCTCGTTGGCGCGTGAATCAAGACCTTGTCGACGTGAAGGCGGGGAGCACAGCCTGAGAATTCACGTGTGAAACCCATCCGCAATCCTGATTCGGCACCCGGGGACTGGTACATCGATGACGCGTGCATCGATTGCGGCGCATCACGCCACGTCGCACCCGATCTGATCATCGGTCGAAACGGCAAGAGCGTGTTCGCGCGGCAGCCCGAAACACCTGAGGAACAACTTGCCGCGTGGCGCGCGGTGCTTGTATGCCCGACCGCGTCTGTGCGCAGTGAAACGAAGCAGCCGCGCCCGCACGTCAGCCCCTTTCCGCAGGCGATAACCGAAAGTGTCTGGAGATGTGGGTTCAATGCCCGTTCGTCCTTCGGGGCCCACTCCTACTTTGTCGGGCGCCCAAGCGGAAATCTTCTGGTCGATTCGCCACGCTATGCGACGGAGCTCGTCAAGTGGCTCGAGGACGCCGGTGGCATTGCCCACATCCTCCTGTCACACCAGGACGACGTTGCAGACGCCAGTAAATATGCCGAGCACTTTGGCGCGCGGGTTTGGATTCATCACGACGACCGGCACGCGGCCCCGTATGCGAGCGATCTCATGGAAGGCGAGTTCGCGCGTGCCATCGTACCGGGCCTGCTTGCGATTCCGGCGCCCGGCCATACACGCGGCAGCGTGGTGTACCTGCTGGACGATCGCGTACTCTTCACTGGTGACTCGCTCGCCTGGAGCATGCGGGAGAAGGATCTCGTTGCATTCCGCGATGCGTGCTGGTACTCCTGGAGCGCACTCGGTGCGTCGCTTGCAAAGCTCGCCGATTATCGATTCGAGTGGGTACTGCCCGGCCATGGTTGGCCCGTGCATTGCGACGCACAGGAGATGAACGCGCGGCTGCGCGCGCTCGTTACTCGCATGCAGGGAAGTTAAAGCGCACTGCGAGGGGCTACATGATCGTGGCCTGGGCGGCGAGCGGGCCGCTGTTGATTTGATACCCGTGTATCCGGCATGTATTCGCATTTCGGCCCTCCGCGACCTGAAACCCCCGCTGCAAGCCTTCGGTAGGGCAGACACGGTGGCCGTTGTCTTCGACTGCGCGCCGCCCGCGGCAGGCCAATCCGCAAACGGACAAGATACAAAAACGCGGCTGATTGAAAACGGCCGAATACACGTACGCCGGAGAGTGGGAGAACCCGCGGGGCACACGGGTCCGAGCGAACCCCGACCGCCCTGCCTCCCGCCCTTCGCTCCCGGAGATCACCATGAGCCCGCGTACGGAAATGAACCTGGGCGGCGCCAACGCCGTCGGCCTCGCCACAAGGAGTGCGCGATGAACAATATCGCGCTGCCACGCTCCAATGCCGGCGAGGGACTTCGCGCCTGGTCCATGGTGGGCGCCTGCGCCGTCATGGTCGCGATGGGATTCGGCGCGGTCGTCAACATCGCCGTGTTCCTCACGCCACTCGCGGCGGAGTTCGGCTGGTCGCGGGGCGACCTGTCCCTTGCGTATTCGCTCGTGACCATCGGTACCGGCACGGGTGGGATCCTCATGGGCCACTTCGCCGACCGCATCCCGATCCGCAGAGTGGCCTTGTGCGGCGCCATCGTTCCCGCAGCGATGCTGCTCGGCTTGTCGCAACTGCACAGCATTGGCGAACTCTATGTCTACCATGCGGTCATGGGGCTGCTCGGCCTCGGCGCGATCATGGCGCCCATGAACACGGTCGCGGGCCTCTGGATGTCGCGCAATCCGGGACTTGCGATCGGCATCGTTTCCGCGGGCGGCGCGTTCGGGCAAGGTGTGATCCCCTTCATCGCCCGCCACCTGATCCTGGTGGATGGCTGGCGCCACGCCTATGTCGGCATGGGCCTGCTGCACCTCGCCATCATGTTGCCGCTCGCGCTGCTGCTGCGCAACGCGGAAGGAAGCACGAGCGCGCGCGTTGCCATGCTGCAGGTCAAGCCCTTCGCCGTGCCGCGCCATGTGCTCATCGGGTTGCTGTGCGTGGCCGTTGTGTTCTGCTGCATGTGCATGGGCACCCCCATCGTGCACGTGGCGGCCCTCGGTGCCGATCGCGGCCTGCTGCAGCAAGAAGCCGCGGGCCTGCTGACGGTGATGATGTTGTGCGGCATGGCCGGCCGCATCGGCTTCGGAAAGCTCGCGGACCGCTTTGGCAACCTGAAGGCCTACATGGGCGCTTCGGCGGGGCAGACGGCGCTGGCGTTCCTGTTCCCGCTAATGACGGGCAAGACGGGCCTGTACCTGCTCGCGGGCCTCTTCGGGCTGGTGTTCAGCGGCGCCATGACGGCGTTCATCCTGTGCGCGCGCGAATATGCGGACCCCCGCCGCAGCGGGCTCGTCATCGGGTCCGTCATGTTCTTCGCATGGGTGGGAATGGCCGTCGGCGGTTGGCAAGGGGGCGTCTTCTACGATCTTTGCGGCAGTTACGAGGTCTCGTTCGAGAACGCGTCACTGGGCGGAGTGGTCAACCTCCTGGTGCTCGCGCTGCTCTATCGGTTCACCGTGGGAGCGCATGCGTCGAAAGCGTCGGGACCGAGCAGCCAGTGATTCGAGCTGGCGCAATCCCCCGCCCCGGGGATTGCCGCCCGGGCGGCTCTGGTACGAGTACGACGTGAAGCTTGCGCGGGCTTTGTTTGCTTGGCGTCCAGTTCCGAAACGGGAGATGTCCGCTTTCGGCCACTTCCGGTCGTCAATGGCCGGGAAGGCCGGCTTCCAGATCAGCGAGCCGTACGCAAAGACCCAAGGGCGGCCTGGCGTTTCATGAGAAGCGAGCAGCTCTTCGGCGATCGACTGGTAGTCCTCTTCATCGACTCATGCTCGAGCGGTCCGGCTTCAAGGATTGGCCATGTGTCCTTCGTGGTTTTCCTTGCCGCGCCGACGCGGGCAACCGTAGAGTGTGACTCCGCCGTTCCCAGGCACTGGCGGCAGCGCCGGCCGGGCACTGGGGTCCATGTCCTCGATCCAAGGAGTCATCGAAATGAAACCAAGGCAGCTACCCGGTATTGCGCGAGGTGCGATCGTTATGGCGATGGCCTTCTCGATTGCGCCGGGCGCAATGGCGGGGGAGAACAACGGCACCATCTACACCGGCAAGGCCGTCCGGCTCGGGAACGGGACCGCCCACACGGTCGTGCGCGCGGACGCCGGCGGCAAGGCCGTGTCCATTGGCGTGGTGTTGACCGAAAAGGCGCTCGAGGGACTGCCGGCAGCCCCCAACGGCGCCAGCACCGACTTTCCTTTCCTGCTGCCGATGCCGGCCAAAGGCCCCAAGACAGTTGTCGATCACGTCGTGGTCAACTGGAATCCGCAAGGACATCCGCCGCCGAAGATCTACGAAGTGCCTCACTTCGATTTCCATTTCTACCTGCGCAGTCCTGCGTACCAGAAGAAGGTTCGCTTCAAGAGCGACGCTGAATCCGGCGACCCGCGCCAGCAGCCTGCCGCGGAACTGCTCGCAGCCGGCTATGTCGTTCCTCCCGGCACCGCGGTGTCCAAGATGGGTGCGCACGCAATCAATCCGGCATCTCCGGAGTTCAATGGGCAACCGTTTACCGCGACTTTCATCTACGGCTATCACAATAAGCAGCTGACTTTTCTTGAGCCGATGGCGGCTCTGGACTTCCTGAAATCCAAGCCCGCGTTCTCGGCGCCCGTGAGCCGGCCGGCCAAGTACCTGAAGGCAGGCGCCTATCCTTCAAGCTACAGCGTCAAGTACGACAACGCTGCCCGCAGCTACGTAGTCAGCCTGGAGGGGCTGCAGTAGTCAGAAGTGGCCGTCTGGCTTTCTCGGAACCGCGGCCGCATCGAAACGGCGATCCGGCTGCGGCCCCTGCTGCCTTGATCCGCGGGGATAGGCGTCCGGATACCAAGTGGGTAGACTTACCCGGTCAATCCCGGTCGACGTTCCAGGAGGACCCCGGACATGCCCACGAAAATCTTCACAAGCGGCCGCATCAGAAAGGCGGACTACGACCCTGCCTCGCGGCAGCTCGACCTGCATTGGGACAACAAGTCCGTCCTGGCCTACAAGCACGTTCCGCAAGAGGTGTATCGGCGGCTTTGCAGCGCCCCCAATCCGGCGACCTCTGGGAGGACCGGATCGCCGACGAATATCCGAAGGGCTCGCCGATGACATCCAATGCCGACCCGGCCGGCGCCAAGAAGCTGAGCGACCTTCTTGGGGGCGGCGACGAAACGGCGTGAGGAGAGAGCCAGTGAGGCCGGCTACTCCTTGATGTTCGCGGACTTGACGATGCGAGCGTAAAGCTCCTGCTCGCGCTGCACGAAGCGCGCGAACTCCGCCGCGCTGCCGCTGCCGCCGATGGCGCCCTGCTCCTGCATCCTGGCACGCACCTCGTCGGACTTCAGCACCTCGTTGAGCTCGCGGTTCAAGCGTTCCAGCACGGCCGGCGGCGTGTGTGCCGGGGCGAAGAGCCCAGTCCAGGCGACCATGTCGAATCCCTTGAAGCCGGGCGTTTCGGCCACGGTCGGCACGTCGGGCAGCGTGGCCAGGCGCTTGTCGTCGGTGACAGCGATGCCCTTCAGCTTCTTCGCCTGGATCTGCGGCGTGGCCGTGACGCTCACCAGCAGCCCCAGATCCACCTGGTTGCCGGCCACATCCGTCACGATCTGCGCGCCGCCACGGTAAGGCACATGCGTGATGTACACCTTGGCCTGGTCCTTGATCAGCTCCATCGCCAGGTGCAGCACGGTGCCGATGCCCGAGGTGGCGTAGCTCAGTTTGCCCGGCTGCTCCCTGGCCAATTTGAGCACTTCGGCCAGCGTATTGGCGGGCAGGCCGGGCCGCGCGACCAGGACCATCGGCGCGGTGTTCACCAGGCCGACCGGCGCCAGGTCTTTCAGGCTGTCGTATCGCACCGCCATCGGGGCGATGAGCCGCGCGATGGCGATCGGGCTGTCGGCGCCCATGACCAGCGTGTAGCCATCCGGCGCGGCATTCACGGCCTTGGTCACGCCGATGGTGCCGCCGGCGCCCGCGACGTTCTCGACCACGACGGATTGCTTCAGCCGCTCGGACATTTTCTGGGCCACCAACCGGGCCGCCGCGTCGACGCTGCCGCCGGCGCTGAACGGCACGATGATGGTGATGGGTTTCGCTGTGGGCCAGGCCGCTGGCTGGGCCTGGACGGCCGCTGGGACGGCGAGGGCCAGGGCGGCGAGCCCCATTGCAATTCGTTTGAACATGATCAGACTCCTGTAGAAGATTCCATGGCCGCGCGCAAGCTGTCGAAGCGCTCGCCCCAATCGGCGCGCAGGCGTTGTCTTTCCCCCTCATCGATCCAGGCCGCGTCGATGCCGTTGAGCATGAAGCCGCGCAGGTCGTCCAGGCCGAAGCCGAAGTCGCGCACCATCATGTGCCAGGCTTGCGTGGGCGTCACGTGGTGCAGCGCCGGATCGTCGGTGTTGGGATGGATACGCAGGCCCAGGCCGGGCATGCGGCGGATGGGGTGGTCCAGCGCCCAGCGCTGCGGCGCCAGCGTGCGCAGGTAATACGAGTTGGTCGGCACCACCGTGAACACGATGCCGCGTTCGGCGCAACGGGCAGCGAATTCCGGGTTGTCGATGGTCGTGTAGCCGTGGTCGATGCGGCCGACTCCGAGCAGCTCGACGGCCGTGCACACATTGTTCCAGGGCATCCCGAATTCGCCCGCATGGGCCGTGGTCTTCAGGCCGGCACGGCGCGCATCGGCATAGGCTTGCGCGAACAGCTCCGGCGGCCGGTCCACCTCGCGGTAGTCCATGCCGATGCCGGGCACCTCTTCGCGGCGGTTGGCGATGACCCAGCGGACCATCTCCACCGCTTCCTCGGGTGAGGCTTCGCGATCGATCGCCGGCACCAGGCGGCCCGTGATGCCGAAATCCGCCTGCGCATCGGCGACCGCCCGCAGGATGGCCTCTTGCGCCTGCGGATAGGGAATGCCCGACTCGCGCGCCGTGCCGGTCGGGTTCCAGAAGAACTCGGCGTAACGCACGTTGTGCGAGGCCGCGTCCTGCAGGTATTCGTAGGTGATGCGGTGCAGGTCGTCCGGACGGCGCAGCAGCCAGGCGTCCAGGGCCCGCAGCACGCGCAGCACACCCACGGGCTTTTCGCCCCGCGTGTAGAACGCTTCGATCTCCTCGCCGCTCAGCGGCGCCTTTTCCCTTCGCGCGAGCGCGATGAAGGTATCGCGCCGCACGGTGCCCAGCAGGTGGCAATGCAGCTCGGCCTTGGGCAAGGCATGCAGGAACTCGAGCAAAGTCGGCATGGTGGAATGGCGAGCGCGCGCGGAACTTGGTGGGTGATGAGCACCTTGGATGGCACGCGCCTAGAGCGCCGAGCCGATCTGTCCCTGATATGCGTGTCCGAAGGGAGCGCGCGCCAGATAACGGCCCCGGCCGGATTCGGCGCGCAGGTCGCCATCGGCCCAGAGATGCGTGCCACGGCTGAAGGTGTGCACCACCACCCCCTTCACGTCCATTCCTTCCCAGACCGAGAAGTCGGTGTTCTGCCGCTGGGTCGCGGCCGACAGTGTCTTGGTCCTGGCCGGATCGAGAACGATCACGTCGGCGTCGGCCCCGATGTCGAGTCCGCCCTTGCGCGGCCAGAGGTTGAAGGTCCGCGCCGCGTTGGTCGACGTCAGCGCCACGAACTGTTCCGGCGAAATCCTGCCGCTGTTGACGCCCAGGTGCCAGAGCACGTGCAAGCGGTCCTCGATCCCGCCGCAGCCATTGGGGATCCGGGTGAAATCGCCCTGGCCCAGGCGCTTCTGGGCCTTGGTGAAGCAGCAGTGGTCGGTGCCGGTGGTGCTGAGCGTGCCGTCCTGCAGGGCCTGCCAGAGCACCTCCTGGTGCTCGCGCGGCCGGTACGGCGGGCTCATCACGTGGCCGGCGGCGAAATCGAAGTCGGCATGCCGGTACACCGAGTCATCGATGGCCAGGAACCCGGGCAGCGTCTCGCCGATCACCTTCACGCCACGCGCACGGGCGCGCGCGATCGCCTGCGCGGCCTCCGCCGCCGACACGTGTACGACATACAGCGGCACACCGACGGTTTCCGCGATGGTGATGGCGCGGACGGTCGCTTCCCCTTCGCACTGCGGCGGCCGCGACAGCACATGGCCCAGCGGCGAGGTGACGCCTTCGGCGCGCATCTTCGCCTGCAGATAGGCAATAAGCTCACCGTTTTCGGCATGGACCTGGGGCAGCGCGCCCAGTTCGCGGCAACGCTGGAAGCCGGCGATCAGATCCTCGTCGGGCAGCATCAGGCCGCCCTTGTAGGCCAGGAAGAACTTGAAGCTGATGAGGCCGTGCTCACGCACCAGGGGCGCCATCTCGTCCGAGAAGCGCGGCCCCCACCAGGACACGGTCATGTGGAACCCATAGTCAATGGCGGCCTTCGCCGCCTTGTCGCGCCAGACTTGCAGCGCCTCCAGCGGCGACTGGCCGCGCTCGGCCCCGACGAAGTCCAGGATCGTCGTGGTGCCCCCGGCAGCGGCGGCGGCGGTGCCGGTGTAGAAATCGTCGGCGACCACGGTCCCCATCATCGGCAGCTGCAAATGGGTGTGCGGATCGATGCCGCCGGGCATCACGAAGCAGCCGCCGGCGTCGATGACCTGAGTGCCGGGGCCAGGCTTCAGGTCCGTGCCGATGGCGGCGATCAGGCCGTCGCGGCACAGCAGGTCCGCACGCCGGCGCCCATCGGCATTGACGAGGGTGCCGCCCCGTATCAGTAGCTCGGTCATGGTGTTGCGGCCAGCAACAGGCCGGTGCTGATGAAGTTGTTCGCCTTGGGATCGGCTACTGCGATGCGGATCAGGTCCATCACGCGCAGCCGGCGCAAGTCAACCGCGGCGTCGGCCTGGCCCTCGACCGAGCCGAGGGGGTCGTCCAGGTCGAGGCGAATGTCGAAACCCTTGCCGGCATACCTCAGCTTGCTGCCGGGGGTTCTCTGCAGCAGCACTTCTTCACCGTCGAAGCGCCCGTGCATGGTCAAGGTGTTCCCGTCCAGCGCGAAGGCGAAGCCGTCGCGATCCGGTGTCTGCTTCCAGGCGGCAGCGCTGCCGAAGAACCGCGCCTTGGCCCGATAGGGCCCGCCGTCCTCGGGGCAGAACGCATCGCAATTGCCGCATTCGTTGCAGGCGTCCGCGAAGTTTCCGAGCTGCCGGTGCCTTGCGAAGACCAGGGCGCCGGCCGGTTCGCTGCGCCAGCCGCCCGGCGCCGGCACCAGACGTTCCACCGGGTAGCTTCCCGGGGGAATGACATAGGCGAAGTTGGCGTCGTTGGGACAGACCGGCAGGCATTTGTTGCAGGCGATGGTGCAATCGAACAGCGCCAACGTGCTGCCGGTCTTGCGCGGCGGCGCCTCGTGTCCGGTGCGGCTGTAGCGGGGATCTTCCAGCAGCTGGGCGACGTAGCTGTTCGTATTGAGCAGCAGGCACGCCGACACCCAGGCCGCGAAATCCGCGCCCGCAGCCGCCGCCAGATCGCCTTTGCCCTCCAGCGCCGATCGGCAGGCCTGCGCGCGTTCCGCCGGCAGGCCCAGACCCTCCAGGGCTGCCAGCCCATGGCCAAAGGCCCTGATGGTGTAGTCATCGATGCTGCGAGCCCCGACCGCATCC
The DNA here is from genome assembly GCA_035559095.1 of Ramlibacter sp. Taxonomy (GTDB): domain Bacteria; phylum Pseudomonadota; class Gammaproteobacteria; order Burkholderiales; family Burkholderiaceae_C; genus Ramlibacter. The sequence goes on along the minus strand of DATMBW010000315.1, from coordinate 5,102 downwards.
ATGCGCGCTTCCAGCGCCGTGAGATAGCGGATGGCCCGGCCATAGCCGCCCCCTTTCAGCAGGTCGGAGCAGACCGTGACCGGCTTGAGGCCGAGCGCCACGGCCTGCGCGAAATTGCCCTCGTCGATGCCCGCTGAAAACGAGACCGGGAAGCGGTCGCCGAAGACAGAACGGAAACGCTGGACCAGCGCCATCGCCAGCACGTGCAGCGGCAGCCCGGACATGTACATGTGCGATTCGGTCGCCGGGAAGTACGCCTTGTGGTTCTCGACCAGCAGCGTGTTGCTGAACTTGACGCCGAAGCCGCGGCCAAGCTGCGAGGCCAGGTTTCCCAGCCGGTCCACGATTCCCGTGACTTGTTCCCATTTCGGGTCGTTGTCGAATGCGGAATCGGGAACCATCAGCTCGGTATAGCCGAGACGGTCATGCAGGATTTCGAGCAGCGACGCGCGGCCCAGCAGGGTCGGATTGAGCTTGACCACGACGTTCAGGCCGATTTCGCGCAGCAGGAACTGCGCGATCGCCTCGATTTCGCCGGGTGGGCAGCCGTGGAAAGTGGACAGGGTGAGCGTGTCGGAAATGCGCGTGCGAAACGGCAGGTCGCGAAAGCGCGCCAAGGCCGGCGGGATCTGCGAGCGCAGCCGCTCGACGACCGGGCCGGCGTCCATCAATCCGGCCAGGAAGCCGCGCACCGGCGGCGAGCTGATGCCGGCCAGGTCGTAGCCCACGCTCATGTCGAAAACCGTATCGGTGCAGCCGGCCGCCCGGCCCGATGCCTGCAGCATCTCGATGAGCATGGAGGCCTTGACGTATTCCTCGAGCGACTGGGCCAGCCTGAGTTCCTGGGACCATTCGACGTTGAAGCCCACGGTCTGCATGTCGATGCAGGGCCTGGGAATGTGCAGCTCGTCCTTGATCTGGACGGTCTTCAACTCCATGAACCGGCCGCCGCACAGCCAGGCCAGGACGATGTTCTGCGCCAACTGCGTGTGCGGCCCGGCGGCCGGGCCGAACGGCGTCGAAGCCCGGCCTCCGTGGATGTTCAAGGAAAGGTCGCGCTCGTTGCTGCCGGAGTAAAAAAAGCGTTCCGGCAGGTCGAACGCTGCCTTCTTCTGTTCCAACTCCGAAAACAGCCGGGTCGCCAGGATTGCAAAAGGAATCGGGGTCAATTCGGCCATGATTTCGGTCAAGTGTGTGTGCGAAGTTGCTGGGCGATCAGGGTGCCGTACCAGATAATCGTCATATGAATCTCTATCAATTCTCCCTCAACGGGGCGCCCGTCCAACTGCATGCCCCTTCCGATCAGTTGCTGCTGGAGGCGCTGCGGGAGAATTTCAAGATCACCTCGGTCAAGAACGGCTGCGCGCCCCAGCAGGCATGCGGCGCCTGCCTGGCCCTGATCAACGGCGTCCCGATGAACACCTGCGCCCTGACGATGGACAAGGTGCAGGGCAAGGAGGTGCTGACGCTGGAAGGTGTGAGCGAGGATGAACGCCAGTTGTTCGCGCGGGCGTTCCAGGCCGCCGCCGGCCTGCAGTGCGGCTTTTGCACGCCCGGCTTGGTGCTGCGCATCAAGTGGCTGGCCGATCGGGGGCGAGCGTTGTCGCGCGCCGAGATCGCCAAAGCCCTGACCGGCCATCTCTGCCGGTGTACCGGCTACGTCAAGATCATCGACGCCGTCGAGCTGATTTTCAAGGCCAAGCGCAGCGGGCAATTGCCGCAGCTGGCGGACGGCGGGGGTGTCGGCCAGTCGCTGCCGCGCTATCAGGGGCTCGAACTGGCCCTGGGCGCGAGACCTTTTGTCGCCGACATCGACGTTCCCGGGTTGCTGCACGGCGCGCTGGTGCTTTCGCCGCACGCACGGGCGCGCGTGCTCGGCGTCGACACCGGCAAGGCGGCCGCGCTGCCGGGCGTGGTGCGCGTCATCACGGCGAAGGATGTGCCGGGCGACCGCTGGGTGGGCCAGATCTACAAGGACTGGCCGGTCCTCGTGGCCGAGGGCGAGGAAGTGCGCTGTGTCGGCGACGTGCTTGCCGTCGTCGCCGCCCAGACGCCGCGCATGGCCCGCGCGGCGGCGGCCCTGGTGCAAGTCGATTACGAACGGCTGCCGCCCGTGCTCGACCCGGCGCAGGCGCTCCAGCCGGGCGCGGCGCAGGTCAACCCCAAGCACGACAACCTGCTGTCGCTGACGAAAATCCAGCGCGGGGATGTGGACGCGGCATTGGCGTCGTCCGCCCACGTGGTCAACGGCACCTGGCGCACCCAGCGCATCGAGCACCTGTTCCTGGAGCCGGAAGCGGCGCTGGCCGTGCCCCTGGACGATGGCAGGCTGCACCTGCTGACGCAGGGGCAAGGCGTGTTCGAGGACCGCCGCCAGGTCGCGTCGGTGCTGGGCGAACCCGAGGCCAACATCCTTGCCGAGCTGGTGCCCAATGGCGGCGCCTTCGGCGGCAAAGAGGACATGACGATCCAGGCGCAAACCGCGCTGCTGGCGCGTGCGACCGGCCGGCCCGTACGGATCGAGCTGAACCGGGAAGAGTCCGTGCGCATCCACCCCAAGCGGCATCCCATCACCATGGACTACACGGTGGGCTGCGATGCCGAAGGACGCCTCACGGCCGCCCGGATCAACCTGCTGGGCGATTCGGGCGCCTACGCCTCGGTCGGTGGCAAGGTGCTCGAGCGGGCGGCCGGCCATGCCTGCGGGCCGTACCGCATTCCCGCCCTGGACATCGAGGGCCGGGCCGTTTACACCAACAACCCGCCCTGCGGCGCGATGCGCGGCTTCGGCGTCAACCAGACGAGTTTTGCCATCGAAGGTTGCCTGGATCTATTGGCGAAAAAAGTCGGCATCGATGGATGGGAAATGCGCTGGCGCAATGCCGTTCGCATCGGCGACGTTTTCAGCAGCGGCCAGGTGCTCGAAAAGTCGGTCGGCCTGGAAAAGACCTTGTTGGCGGTGAAGGACGCGTACTACGCGGCCCGCGGCAGCGGACGCGCGGTGGGCCTGGCCTGCGGCGTCAAGAATTCGGGCCTGGGCAACGGCGCCATTGAAAAAGGCAAGTGCCGGCTGGTGGTCGAGGACGACGCCAGCGTCAGCCTGTATGCCGGCTTCACCGAGATGGGACAGGGTCTGTTCACCGTGCTGATCCAGTTCGCGGTCGAAGTCACCGGCCTGCCGCCGTCGGTATTCCATCCCAAGGTGAACAGCCGGTTCGAACTGGGCAGCGGCCAGACCACGGGATCGCGAGCGACGATGCTGGCGGGCCGCGCCACCGTCGACGCTGCCGAGAAGCTCAGGGACGATCTGAAGGCGGGCCACACGCTGCGCGACCTGGTCGGGCGCATCTACGAGGGCGAAACGACGATCGACGACACGACCGCTCCCGGCCAGACCAAGAACGGAAAGATCAAGACGCACACGGCGTTCGGCTGGTCGTCCCAGGTCGTGGTGCTCGACGAGGCGGGCGCGGTGGAGCGGGTCCACGTCGCCCAGGACGTCGGCCGCGCCGTCAATCCGCAGCAATGCGAAGCGCAGGTCGAGGGCGCGGTCCACATGGGACTGGGCTACGCGCTGACCGAAGAGCTTCCGTGCAAGGACGGCATGCCGGTGACCTTCAAGGTGCGCGAGATCGGTGTGCTGCGAGCGCCCCACATGCCGGCGGTCGAGGTCACGCTGGTCGAAGAGCACGAGCCGGAAGGTCCGTTCGGCGCCAAGGGCATCGGCGAGCTCGGCCTGGTGCCCACCGCCGGCGCCGTGGCCGCGGCACTCGAGGCGTTCGACGGCGTGCGGCGCATGACGCTGCCGATGAAGGACTCGCCGGCTGCGCGCGCCATCGATGTCGGCCTCATCAAGGACGGCGACCGGGACCAATGGCACTGACGCCGCCCCTGCTGATCGGGCCGGACCGCCTTGGCCGCAGTGTGGCGGTGGCCGACGGCCTGGTCGTCGCGGAACCGCCGCCTCAAGCAGCGCGACTGCCCTGCCCTGAAGGAGAAATCACCGCCGGAGCGGTGTGCGCGCACACCCATCTCTACAGCGGCCTGGCCCACTACGCGATGCCGCCTGCCATTCCCGCGCCGGAGAACTTCCTGCAGATTCTCGAGCGGGTGTGGTGGAAACTCGACCGCGCATTGGACGCGGAGACCTTGCGCGCTTCGGCGATGGACTACGTAGCGCGCGCGTTGCTTGCGGGAACGACGACGCTCGTCGATCACCATGAATCGCCCAACCTGATCGAAGGATCACTGGAAATCCTGGCCGAGGTTTGCGAGCAGCTGGGCGTTCGGGCGCTCTTATGCTACGGCGCGACCGAACGCAACTTCGGCACGGCGGAAGGCCGCCGCGGCCTGGACGAATGCCGCCGGATGCCCTCCTCGCCGCTGTTGCGGGGCCTGGTCGGACTGCATGCGAGCTTCACCGTGTCGGACGAGACAATCCGCGCCGCCGGGCGCCTGGCCGAAGAACTGGATACCGTCATGCACGTCCACGTGGCCGAGGATGCCGCTGATGTTGCCGATGCCATAGCCCGTGGCTATCCCGGGCCGTTGGAGCGCCTGGAACGCCTCGGTGCCCTGCCGCGCGGTTCGATCCTCGCCCATGGCGTGCACCTGGATGGCGAACAAGCGCGTCGCTCTGCGGAATTGGGGTGCTGGCTGGTGCACAACCCACGGTCCAACGAGGGCAACCGGGTCGGGTATGCGCTGAGCCTGGGCTGCAGCGACCGGGTGGCCCTGGGCTGCGACGGCTGGGACGCGGACATGGCGGTGGAAAACGAGGCGCTCGCCCGCCTTGCCGGGATTCACGGCGATGTGAAGGCGCAAGGCCGGCTGGGGAACGGGCACGCGTTGGTCGCGGAGCGTTTTTCCAGCCATCCCGAGCCATTGCAACCGGGTGCAATCGGGGACGTGGTGGTCAGGCAGGATGGAGCCGTGAGGCATGTGGTCGTGGGTGGGCGTGCGGTCGTCGAAGACGGCGCTCTGTGCACAGGCGACTTTGACCACATCACCGCCGACGCTCGGGAGCAGTCCCGTCGACTGTGGAAACGAATGGCGGAAATCTGATTTAGATCAACCCTTTGGTTAAGGACTCTCCGATGTAA
>DATMBW010000314.1:0-14297 GCA_035559095.1 Ramlibacter sp. | reverse complement strand
GCTGGGCGCGGCGCTAGTGGTGCGGCCCTGGCGTCTGCTACCGGCAAGCGCATCGCGCCCCGGCCTTGGCACGCCGCTCCTGGCGGCCCTCACGATCCTTCCGTGGCTATGGGCCTGGCCCTCCAGCGCCGGCATGCCGTTTCCGATGCAGTGGTCGGGGGCGGCCTTGGCCGTGCTGGTGTTGGGCTGGCCTCTGGCGGTGCCGGTGTTGGCCATTGCGGGCCTCAGCACGGTCGCGATTTCCGGTGCCCCATGGACCGAGGCGTTGTCCACCACGATCTGGTCGGGCGTGCTGCCAGCCACTTCGGTACTCGTGCTCGGCCATGCCGTGCGCCGGCTGTTCGGCACGCATCCGGCCGTTTACCTGCTGGGCCGTGCGTTCGGGGTGCCGCTGCTGGCACTGTTTGCCTGCAACCTCGCCTCGGCGGCCGCTCGGGAGATTTTCGCGGTCGAGCAGGGTCAAATGCAGGTGGTGGCGGCGTTCCTGCTGGCGATGGCCGAAACAACTTGGACCTGCGCTGTCGCCGCCAGCCTTGTGGCCTGGAAGCCGCAGTGGCTGGCCACATGGTCGGATGCCCTTTACCTGGGCTCCCGTCGTTCCGTGCGGCGTGCCTGAGGGGTGGGGGTCGCGATCGCTGGCGTCAGCCCGCGTGGCGTCCCGGTCAACCGAAAAGCTTACTGCCGCGTTAGTGGATGGCCGCCCGCGTTTGGGCAGCAATTTCCAGTCACTTTTCATCCAAAAAGATACTATGAACAAACTCCTCGCCATCCTGGTTACTTCCCTCTTCGCCGCCGGCTCGTTCGCAGCCGACGCGCCCGCCGCCGCCGCCTCGGGCGCCAAGCCCGCTGCTTCCGCTGCCGCCGCCAAGAAGGAAGTGAAGGCCGAAGCCAAGGCCGAAGCCAAGGACGCCAAGGCCGCGGCCAAGGCTGAAAAGAAGACGGCCAAGGCCGACAAGAAGGAAGTCAAGGCTGAAGCCAAGGACGCCAAGAAAGAAGAAGCCAAGAAGTAATTCGCTTCTTCGCGTTTCAAATGCCCGCCTTCGGCGGGCATTTTCTTTTTCTGGAGTCCCGATAGGCAAGTACTGGCGCGGCGCCGCGAACGCTGCCGCGTTTGACCAGGGCCCTGATCGTCCCGGTTCACCAACGGCTGACCCTTCGCGTTTGCACGGCTGAGGCGCCATCGGCCCGCCCGCCTTGGCGACCAAGCCGCACGGCGGCGCGGGGCAGGTTCCTACAGCCCCGCGTTTCGGGCCGCCCAAGAATCACAGGACATTCTCCCGTTCGGCCATCGGGGCCGGCGGGTGTGGAATGCTCATTCAAGGGGAACTGAAATGCGAAACACAGCTATTGCATTGGCGATCGCCGGTCTCGGCGTAGCCGGGCTGTACGGCTGCGACGTCAAGAAGACGCAGGAAGGCAACGTCACCATACCCAAGTACGAAGTCGAGAAGAAGCAGTCGGGCGATGTGACACTGCCCAAGTACGACGTGACGGCTCCCGACGTCAAGGTTTCGAAGACCGAGAAGGAAGTGACGGTGCCCAAGGTCACGACCGAAAAGGAAACGATCACGGTCCCGAAGGTCGAAGTCATCCCGGCTGACCAAAAGGCGGCCGAGAAGAAATAGCCCGGCTCGCGGCCCGCCGCGCGCGAAGCCCATACCGCACAAGCGGGCAAGATGGTTTCCTACAACGCCTGCGGGTCCGTTGAAAAAAAATGGTACCGAACACCCTGCTTGATCGGTGCCCCACGTGCAAGAACCATCCTTCGGCACCCTGCTGTACCGCTATTTCTTTTTCGACTGGCTGTTCGAGGATGCCGGCTGCGGCGACGTGTTCCAGCGTGCCGCGGCCTGGCGCCATAACTGCGAACAGGCCCACTGGTTGCTGACCTACATACGGCGCTGGGTGTGGTGCGGCCTGGTGTTTTACGCTATGGGCGGCTATGTCGAGCTGCTCCTGGACTTGCCCCAGCTGGCGGCGTTCTTCTACGTCTCGGCTTCGCTCACGATCCCGGTCAACGTTGTGATCGGTGCGGCGTGGCTGGGCTTCAAGGCGCTGCCCAGGCCCATCGGGAAATAGCCAAGGCCCAGGCGCTGCCGCGCCGCGTGTGCGCACCGGCGGCGATCGCCTGATCGGCCGCGCGAATTCTTACCTTGCGCCCGCGCCGTGTACGCTCGCGCCATGGCTACTGTCTCTTCTTCCGATGCTTTGGCGCCGGCCCATGCCGCAGGGATTTCACCGGGCCGGCCGCTCTGGCGCGTGTTCCTGACCTTTCTGGGCCCGATGGTCCTGGCGAACATCCTGCAATCGCTCTCGGGCACGCTCAACAACGTCTTCGTGGGGCAACTGCTGGGAACGCGTGCGCTGGCGGCCGTCGCGGGCATGTTCCCGATCGTGTTCTTCTTCATCTCGCTGGTGATCGGCATCGGCGCCGGCGCTTCGGTGCTGATCGGCCAAGCCTGGGGCGCGCGCGAGCCGCACAAGGTCAAGGCGATCGCCGGCACGGCGCTGGGGCTGGGGTTGCTGCTCGGGCTGGCGGTGGCGCTGTTCGGCGGCATCTTCACGCAGGCGCTGCTGCGGGCGCTGGGAACGCCGGTGGACGTGCTGCCGCTGGCCCTCGGTTATGCGCGCACGATGATGCTGGCGATGCCGGGGCTGCTGGTGTTCATCCTGTTCACCCAGTTGATGCGCGGCGTAGGCGACACGCTGACACCGCTGTACGCCTTGCTGCTGTCCACCGCGGTGTCCTGCTTTTTCACGCCGGCGTTCATCCGCGGCTGGTGGGGCCTGCCGCAGCTGGGCGTGACCAGCGCCGCGGCGGCGTCGATCATCGCCTTCGCGTCGGCGCTCGCGTTCCTGGCGTGGTTCATGCGCCGGAGCAACCATGCGCTGGCGCCCGATCTCGAACTGCTGCGCGCCCTGCGCATCAACCCGCGCCTGCTGCGGCTGGTAGTGCGCATCGGACTGCCCACAGGCGTGCAGATGATCGTGATATCGATCGCCGAGATCGCCCTGCTGTGGATGGTGAACGGTTTCGGTTCCGACGCGACGGCCGCCTACGGCGCGGTGAACCAGGTCGTGAACTACGTGCAATTCCCGGCGCTTTCCATCGCGATCACCGCGTCCATCCTGGGCGCGCAGTCCATCGGTGCGGGCCGCGTGCACCTGCTGGGCCCCATCACCCGCACCGGCATGAAGATGAATGTGGTGATCACGGGCAGCCTGGTGCTGGTCGGCTATCTGTTCTCGCGCCACCTGATCGGCGCCTTCGTGACCAGCGCGCCGGTGCTCGAGCTGGCGCAGTCGCTGTTGCACATCACGTTGTGGAGCAGTGTCGTGTTCGGCTTTTCGTCGGTGCTGAGCGGCGTCATGCGTTCCAGCGGCGCCGTGCTGGTGCCCACCGCCATCTCGGTGCTGTGCATTGCGCTGATCGAAGTGCCGTCGGCCTGGCTGCTGAGCCGGCGCTTCGGCATCGATGGCGTGTGGATGTCCTACCCCATCACGTTCGTGTCGATCCTCGTGCTGCAGGCGAGCTATTACCGGCTGGCCTGGCGCAAGAAAAAGATCGAGCGACTGGTCTGAACGCGACCGGCCGTTGCCGCGGCAAGGGGTGGCGCGCCGCCAGCGTATAACATCTCCACCCATCAATTCCACGCGGACCGACAGGAGGCTCTATGGCGAAGGGTGATCAGCGCAGCAACAAGATGGTGAAGAAACCCAAGAAGGACACTTCACCGCCCAAGCAGGGCGGGTCGGACCGCCCGACTCCGCCGGTGACCGCGGTGATTCCGCGCGGCAAGCCCAAGACCAAGTAAGCGGGCACTGTATTGGCCAAGTCCGAAGCCGTCGTGCCGGCGGCTGGTGCTTGGCCGGCGACCTGAAGCGGCGAGAAACCGACCGGCAGCTTCCCCTACACGGACCCCTCGCCTTGGCGGCGCCAGACGCTCGCGAGCCAGGGCTGCTGTTCCAGCGGCAGGCCCGCGGGCCGGTAGTAGTGCTCCAGTTCGACGAAACTTGCGCCTGCCATATGGGCCCGCCAGCCGGCGAGATCGTGGTAGACGCCGTAGCGGCCGCCGCTCCAGCCTTCCTCGCCCTGGCCACGGGGGTTGGAGCTGAAGAGCACCCCGCCGCTTTTCAGCGAAGCTCCCAACTGCCTCAACACCCGAGGCAGATGCACGCAGGGCACGTGGAACAACACGGCGTTGGCGAAGATGCCGTCGAAACGCGCCGCCGGCAGATCAAGCGAGAGCAGATTCTGCTGCCACACCTCGCAGCCGCTGTAGTCGCGGGCCATCGCGGCGAAAGCGGCCACGCCCTCGAGACCGATGGCGTGGTGACCCATCGCACGGAAGGTCTTGAGGTCGCGGCCCGGGCCGCATCCCAGGTCCAGCAATTCGAACGGAGGCGCGGCCGATATGTGACGCAGCAGGGCGTCGATGTTCTGGCTCACGTCGTGATCGCGCGTACCCTCCCAGAAAGCCTGCGCATGTTGAGCGTAGTAGGCAAGCGTGACGCGCGTGACGCGCGTGATGTGGTCGGCGTCATCGGCAAGCGGGCTTGGCGCGCGAACATCGTCGTCCATCACAAGTGTCCTGTCCCACAACTATCCGGCATTTCGTTCGGGTATGGCCACCGCTGCCGGATTGCGTGACCCGCTGCACTGCGACGCTGTACGCACATCGCCCTTGTTAAAACCAAGCATGCACCTGCGCGGACGAAAGTTCAACACACCTTGGATTGGTGCGGCCCGGCGGCGGCGGCCCCGGCTCAGGAGTGAAGCTTCCATTGACTGCGATCAAGGCGATGCGCCGCCTCGATGGAAAGAATGGGTCCAGTCCCGATGACCTTGGAAGAAAGAGCAAAGCTTATGGGCGACCGCGCAGCGCCCATGGCGCATCACCATTGGCCCGACCAGGCGATGCTGCACGCCATCGTCGAGCGGGCGACGGACGGCATCTTCGTCGCCGACGTCGACGGCGTCTGCACTTACGTCAACGAGGCCGGATACCGCCTGATCGGATACACGCGCGAGGACATTTTGGGCGAGTCGATCGCCGACATGATTCCCGTCCAGGACATGGACCGCCTGCTGCGTGCCGGGTCGGCATTGCTCAAAGGCAGGAGAGATGACGCCGGCTGGACGCTGCGTCGCAAGGACGGCACCTGGGTGCCGGTCGAGGCCGATGTGAGCATGCTCCCTGGCGGCCAGTGCCGGATGTCCGTGCGGGACATCTCGGAACGCAAGGCGCACGAAGCCGAGCGCAAGGCCCTGCTCGAGCGGATCGATACGGAGCGGCTCTGGCGCCAGGCCGTCATGGACACGATGCCGATCGGCATGGCATTGTTCCAGCCCGGCGGGCTTGCCGCCGCCAATCACCGCATGGAGGAGCTCCTGGGCATGAAGCTGCCGCCCGGGATCGGCCGCGCGCAGTACGGCGACCGCATTTTCTATCCCGACGGCAGGCCCGTGCCGCCGGAAAGGCTGCTGACGTCGCGCGTCAACCGCGGGGAAACGGTCATTGGCGAGGAATTCCTCACCCGGTGGCCCGACGGCACGCAGTTCCCCGTCCTGGCCAGCGCCGCGCCGATCGCCGACGGCGAGGGCCGCATCATCGGCGGGGTGGGGGTGTACCAGGACCTGAGCGAGCGCATGCGGCTGGAACAGGCAGTCGAAGAGAACGCGCGGCTGCTCAAGGGCGTGTTCGATATCCTCCCGGTGGGCGTGTGGATCGCGGACAAGTCGGGGCGCATCGTCAGCAACAATCCGGCCGCTGAGCGCATCTGGCGAGGCGCCCGCCACGTCGGGCTTGAAGAGTTCGGGCAATACAAGGGCTGGTGGGTGGACACCGGCAAACCGATCGCAGGCGAGGAGTGGTCCCTCGCGCGCGCATTCACCCGGGGCGAGACGTCGATCGGCGAGCTGGTGCGCATCCAGTGCTTCGATGGCTCGTTCAAGACCATCATCAACTCGGCCGCGCCCCTGCGCGACGAGAACGGCGCCATCACCGGCGCGATCGTGGTGAACGACGACATCACCGCGCTGTACCAGACCCAGGAACAGCTGCGCGCGGCCGTGCGCGACCGCGAGGACATCCTTGCCGTGGTCACGCACGACCTGCGCAACCCGTTGAGCGCCCTGAGGCTGGTCGCGAGCACGGTCGAGCGCAAGTCGCGCGCGCTCCCCGGCGGCGAGCCGGTCCGCGCCATGGCCGCCTCGATCATCGATATCACGCGCGGAATGTCGGCGCTGGTGGGCGACCTGCTTGCCATCGCCGTCGCGCGGCCGGGCCGCTCGATGCTCAAGATCGCGCCGGTCGACTCCGGCGCGCTGCTTGCAAAGGCGTTGGAGTCCGCCCAGCCGATGTTCGCGCGCGAGGGCGTCGAGTTCGAAATCATGCAGGCGGGCGAGCTTCCGGTCATTCAGGCGGATGCCGACCGGATCCTGCGCGTGTTTTCCAACCTGCTGGACAACGCGCTGAAGTTCACGCAGGCGCCGGGCAAGGTGGTGCTGCGGGCCGAAGCGCTGTCGGCGGGCGTGCGCTTTTGCGTGGCCAACAGCGGACCGGCCCTGTCCGCCAAGGAGCTGGAAAGCATGTTCCAGCCGTTCTGGCAGGCCGGGCGCGAAGACCGCCGCGGAGCGGGGCTGGGGCTGTCGATCTGCCGCTCAATTGTGGATGCGCACGGCGGCAGCATCTGGGCCGAGGCGGCTACCGGCAAGCGCGTGCGGATCTGTTTCCTGTTGCCGTGCGTCAACCCCGGCGCCGCCGCCAGCGGTGCACTGGCGGTCAGCCAAACAGGCCCTGGATGATGTCGACAATCAGGTTGCCCTGCACCTGCACCAGCACGATGTCATTGCCGATGCGCGCATAACGGTAGCCGTAGGGCGGCGGCGGCAACTGCACGATCACCGGCTGCGGGACGGGATAAACCACGACGCCGTGGGGGATCGGCTGGCCGACGGCCCACTTCTTCGCCTGGCCGGGTGGCATGCAGCCGTTGTGCTTCTTCGCCAGGCCGGGCGGGCAGTTCTTCGCGCTGGCGTAGTGCTGGTGGTAGTAGGAGCGGGCGGCGTCGCGATGCTGGTCGTTGAAATACGCACCGACCCTGACTTCATCGCGGTCGTGATCGCCGCGCTTGCCGGCGTGCTTGCGGGCCTTTTCGGCCTGCTTCTCGGCGTGCTTCTCGGCCTTCTCGGCCTGCTTCTCGGCGTGCTTCTGGGCCTTGTCGCCGTGCTTGTTGCCGTGGCCCTCGTCCTGCCCCGCAAAGGCAGGGCCGGCCGCGAGGGCGGCTGCGAACAGCAATGCCAGCACGCGTTGGGTTTGTTTGAAAAGGATCGTCATTTCTGGCTCCAGCAGATGCCTCAATACACCTGTAACGCCACTCTCAGCCTCAGCGCTGACGCCCGCATGTAGGACGGCGCCCAAAATGCCCGGCGCATTCGTCGCCAGCGGCTGTACGCGGTCGCCTCTTCGATATGCGGCTCAGCGCCGCGCCGGCGGCGGCCCGCTGCGGCCCGCGATATGGCGGAACGTGATACGGCCCTTGGTCAGGTCGTACGGCGACATTTCCAGCGAGACGTTGTCACCGGCGATGATGCGGATGTGGTGTTTGCGCATCTTGCCGCCGGTGTAGCAGATCACCTGGTGGCCATTTTCGAGCGTGACGCGAAAGCGCGAATCGGGCAGCACTTCATCCACGTGCCCCTTCATTTCAATCAGTTCTTCCTTGGACATATCGGTCTTTCGGGTCGGTTTAGAGCGCGGCGAGGGCGCCGCCCGGAACGCTGGGGTTGCGGTGGCCAATCCATTGCAGGCCCTCGGCAATCGCATAGCGCACTGCGGCGAGCCTGCTCTTGGACAGCCGGGTCAGGCGCAGCACGCGATCGTGCGTGCCGCTGCCCGAACCCGAGCGGATCGAAACCGAGGTGGCGTACCAGCCATTCTCGAGCAGTTTGATGAGAGGCGAAATCAAGTATCGGCCTGCGGTGATGGAATCTGTGTGGTTCATTGTTCGAAAGGGTCCTGCGGCGCGGCAAACGCAGCCGCGTTGGTGTTCCAAAGGCTTGCCTGGGCAAGCCCGCGTATCGAACCCGGTGGCATGGCCTCGCACGGAGAGCCGGGACTGCGTCTGAAGGAAAGACCGGCTTGTTGGAACCGGCGCCGGGCTTGAAATGCCCTTGGAGACGCGTGCGCAGTGGAGGTCTGGCGCGCCCCGGCTTAGAGTGTTCTTGTCGGCGCGTTCAATCGCCTGCGCAATCGAAGGTCGTATTGTACCCGCATCACCACTTTTGCGCGGGGCCGCTGCGAAAGCCCTAAATCGGGTTGGCGCCGCTCACACCGCTGCCAGCGCGGGTGCGATCGCGGCCCGGGACAGTCCCAGCCGTTCCGGCGAAACATATTGCTGCCGGTAAGTCTCGAACGGCATCGCGTCGGCCGCCTCGATGGCTCTCTGGTCCTGAACCGACTGCTGGCTGAGCGCCGCCAACCTGCCATGCTCGCCGCCGCTGAACGGCAGGGCCAGCAGCTTGGCCTTCGACTGCTGGGAGTGCGCCTGCGTGAAAGCGGCGAATGAATTGCCGAAGTCCTGCTGCATCACCGCCAGAACGCGCGCCGACGGCAACAGTTCGGGTTCGTGCAGCACAGCCTTCGCCGCGCGCAATGCATCGCTGTAGTCGGTGGTCTGGTGCGCCGCATCCAGCGCGGCGGCCACGGGCCGGAACGATTCCATCAGCTCGTCGCCCCACTGGGTGAGCGTGATCTCGCTGTCGCCGCGCTCCAGCATCACGCCCGGCTTGCGGCCGAACGCGGCGGTCTTGTGCTGGTTGCGCCCCAGCGCGGCGATTTCCTGCGGCGTATCGGGCGGGCTGTTTTCCACGAGGCAATGCAACAAAAACGTGTCGAGGAACCGGAAGGTGCTTGCCGTGATGCCGATGGGAACGAACGGATTCAGGTCGAGCAGCCGCACCTCGACGTACTCCACGCCGCGCTCGCGCAATGCGTGCAGCGGCCGCTCGCCGGCGCGGATCACGCGCTTCGGGCGGATCGTGCCATAGAACTCGTTCTCGATCTGCAGCAAGCTGGTGGCCAGCTGGTTGTATTCGCCGCCGGGATTCATGATGCCCACCGCTTCGTAGGCGGGGTACGGTTGGGTCAGGGCCTCCTGCAGCGACGCCGCATAGCCTTCCAGGCCGTTGTAGCTCACCGCCAGGCTGGCCTGCGCCTCGCTCTGGTAGCCCAGCCGGCCCATCCGCAGCGACGTGCCGTGCGGCATGTGCAGGGTGCCGTCGACCAGGGGTTGCAACTCGTGCTGGCGTCCGGCCACGAAGCCGGAACACACGGCCGGCGAGGCGCCGAACAGGTATAGCAGCAGGAAAGCGTGGCGGCGGAAGTTGCGGATCAGGGCGAAGTACTGCTCGCTCGACAGCTCGGGAAAGGACCAGTTGTAGTGAATGCCCGAGATCGTCTGCATGCGGCGCCCGTACCGGTGCGCCAGGCCCATGCGGTAGACGCTCTTGGCGCGGCCCACGTTGGAGGAGCCGTAGCGGGCGATCGGAATGTTCTCGTCGGCAGGCAGCTTGCACGGCATGCTGGACACCCACAACATCTCGTCGCCGAGCGCACGGTACGTGTACTGGTGGATGTGCAGCAGCTCTTCCAGGCAACTTTCGGGCGTGGCGTGCACGCCCGTGATCAGTTCGAGCTGCGCCTCGCTGTAATCCGTGGTGATGTGCGGATGGGTCAACGCCGAGCCGAGGGCCTGCGGGTGCGGCGTCATGGCCAGGGCGCCGTCGTGCGTTGCGCGCAAACTTTCCTTTTCAATGCCGCGGCGTATGCCCTTGAGCCTTTGGGGCGGCAGGGCGGCCAGGCGCGCACGCAGTTCATTCATATTCGGTCACAAACCGTGTCTTCTCATGTAATGGGCTGGAAGTTAGCACGGGTTCGGATCCCATGCACTTTCGCCGGGCAACCGCCGATCCGGATGCGGGCAGGCAGCCCGGCCCTGTCCCGCGGAGAAGGAGACAGGATACTAGATGGCCGCCTCTAGCAAAGCGGCGTCCATTAGGTCGCCGCCACTAGGAGGGACAGGGAAAATCGGCTCATCAAACACGCAACAGGAGCGATTTTCATGGACGCCAGCGCTTTATCCAGTACCGCCACGAGCCTTCTGGCCAGCTTCGGCAACTCGGCGCATCAGTTCATCGGTGTTTACCGCGAGGGCGGCGAGCGCCTGGCGGTGTCGCTGGAGCGGCGCTGGAAGGCCGCGCTCAGGCAGGCCAGCCCGCGGCTCACCGCCGAAACGCGCAGGAACGCAGCGCGCGCACAGCAGGCGTTCAGCGCGTCCTACTCGAAGGGGCTCGCCTTCACGGCCGACAGCGCCGAAGTGGTGATCGACACGCTGGTCGGCGCAGCCGTTGCCGCCGTGGAACGCGCTGCCGCCTTCCAGCAAGCGCGCGCCCAGGACCGGGCCTGAAGCAGCCGCGGTGGCAGAATGGCCACCGGCATGAACAACATGAGGAGACACCCATGGCCGTGACCGTCAACATCGACCTGGGCTACGAATTCGACGTCAAGGCCAACGCCTCGGAAGTGTTCGAGGTGTTGTCGGACGTGCCCACTTCGGTGTCGCACTTCCCCAAGGTGGACAAACTCACCGACATGGGCGGCGGCGTCTACAAGTGGGAGATGGAAAAGGTGGGCACCGCGCAGGTGAACATCCAGACCGTGTACGCCAGCAAGTACGTGAGCGACAAGGCCAAGGGCACCGTCGTGTGGACGCCGGTGCAGGGGGCCGGCAACGCCCTGGTGGGCGGGCACTGGAAAATCAAGGACAAGAAAAAATCCACGGCCATCGAACTCAAGATCGAAGGCGAAATCACCCTGCCCCTGCCCGGCCTGATGAAGATGGTGGTCGCGCCGGTGGTCGAAAGCGAATTCGAAAAACTGGTCGACAAATACATCGCCAACCTGATCAAGCGATTCGGCGGCGAAGCCTGAACAGGGCGGCCTGCCGGGCCGGCGAGCTCAGGGTCTGGCGAGCACCTTGACCAGCCACCGGCCGAGGTCGGCGATTTCCTCCATGCACACCGAGTGGGGCATCGGGTAGTCGTGCCACTCGACTTCGTAGCCCCACGCGCGCAGCGCGTCGCGCGATGCCTCGCCGCGCGCGATGTCCACCACGTCGTCGTGCTGGCCGTGGCCCATGAAGATCGGCGTGGGGGCATTGGCGTCGCTGCGTTCGGCGGCGGTGGTCCGCGCCAGGGGCAAATAGCCCGACATCCCGGCGATGCCGGCCAGCCGCGCCTTGTGCCGCACACCGGTCATGAGCGCCATGGCGCAACCTTGCGAGAAGCCGGCCAGCACGATGCGATCGGCCGGCATGCCCCGCTCCTTTTCCCGCTGCAGCAGATCCTCGATTTCGGCCATCGACCTGCGCAGCCCCGCTTCGTCTTCTCGCGATCCACCGCCGAGGCCGAGGATGTCATACCAGGCCCGCATGCGGTAGCCGTTGTTGATGGTGACCGGAATCACCGGCGCGTGGGGAAAGACGAAGCGCACCGGCCCGACCTCGGCCAGGTCGAGTTCCCGGGCAATCGGCACGAAGTCGTTGCCGTCCGCCCCCAGGCCGTGCATGACCAGGATG
Source organism: Ramlibacter sp. (assembly GCA_035559095.1). Lineage (GTDB taxonomy): Bacteria > Pseudomonadota > Gammaproteobacteria > Burkholderiales > Burkholderiaceae_C > Ramlibacter. The sequence goes on along the minus strand of DATMBW010000314.1, from coordinate 2,657 downwards.
GCTGCGACGGGCTGGGGCCCGGTTTCGGTTTCGATCGTCTCAAGCGCGGCCATATCGAATTTCTCCAGCGAAGGGCGAGCATACAGGCAGATGGCACGCGGGCAATGGTTTGACCGTCGCATCCCAATACCGTCCGGGACAAATTCCTACACGACTTTGGCCATTTGGCACCCACACTGGAATAGGCAATTGAAAGGTCCTTGGCTATGCAAGTGCAAGTGAACACCAGCAACGGCATCGAGAACAAGGAAACCCTGGAACGCTGGGCCGGCGCGTATCTGCGCGGCGAGCTCGCCCGGTTCTCTGACGAGATCACCCGCGTCGAAGTGCAGCTCAGCGACGAAAACAGGGCCAGGAATGGCGGCGCCGACAAGCGCTGCTCCCTGGAGGCGCGGCTCAACGGCCATGAGCCGCTGGCGGTGAAGCACCACGCCGAGACGCAGGACCTGGCGTTTCGCGGCGCAACCCAGAAACTGATCCACCTGCTCGATCACACCCTGGGCAAGCTGGACCGCCATGAGCACCGTGCGCGCGAAACCATTCGTAAGGACGCGCCAACCACCACCGATTAGGGATTCCCGGATGGCCGCAGGTATTCGCACGATTGTGCGGAAATATTGCTGTCGCCTGGAACCGACGGAATTTGATCAGGGTCATTGTTCTTAATCTAATTTAGAACTATTCTCATTCCCGTTAGCCCATGGTTGGGCTTGAGCGGGACGCGAATGACCCTTCTTCTGAGCAGTTTGCGGCCGGGCGACGCAGCCACGGTGGCTGGGGTATTGCCCCCGGCTCAGGCGCAGGACCATGAGCTGGCCCTGCGCCTGATCGAGATCGGCTTCCTGCCGGGCGAGCGCGTGCGCGTCGTCGCCCGGGGCCAGCCTGGAGACGAACCGATCGCGGTGCGGCTGGGGAACACCACTTTCGCCCTGCGGCGCTTCGAGGCGGCTTTCGTGTCGCTCCAGGAATAGGTCATGCATTCCGCATCGCTCGACCTGCACGTCGCCCTGCTGGGCAACCCCAACTGCGGCAAGACGGCGCTGTTCAACCTGTTGACCGGCAGCCGCCAGAAGGTGGCCAACTACGCCGGCGTGACCGTCGAGCGAAAGGAAGGACTGCTGCGCACCGCGTCCGGCCGGCGCGTGCGCTTGCTGGACCTGCCGGGCGCCTACAGCCTCAACCCGCTCAGTGCCGACGAGGCGATCACGCGCGACGTGGTCACGGGCGCGCGCAGCGATGTCGGCACTCCCGAGTTGCTGGTTTGCGTCACCGACGCCACCAACCTGAAACTCAACCTTCGCCTCGTGCTCGAAGCGCGTAACCTTGGCTTGCCGATCGTCGTGGCGCTCAACATGAGCGACGTCGCGCGCCGCCGCGGCATCCACATCGACCGGGCCGCGCTCGAGCGCGAGCTGGGCCTGCCAGTGGTGGAGACGGTCGGCGTGCGGCATGAGGGCGCCAAGGCATTGGCCGAACACCTGGAGTCGCACCCGACCATCGCCAGGCCCAGCCGTGGCGCGTGGACCCCGCCCACCGCGCAGGAGGTCCTCGAAACCCAACAGCACGTGCGGCGCATCCTGCAGGCCGCAGTGCGCGAACCGGTAGTGGACACCCATGTGGATGACGCCATCGACCGCGTGGTGCTGCATCCACTGTGGGGATTGCCCGTCCTTGCGGCCCTGCTGTTCCTGATGTTCCAGGCCGTCTTTAGCTGGGCGCAGTGGCCCATGGAAGCCGTGAAGTCGGCAGTGCAGACGCTGGGCGCCCTCGTGCAGTCCTCGATGCCCGAAGGCCTGCTGCGCAGCCTGCTGGTGGACGGCGTCATCGCCGGCGCGGGCAGCGTGCTGGTGTTCCTGCCGCAGATCCTGATCCTGTTCCTGTTCATCCTGGCGCTGGAGGACTCAGGCTACCTGCCGCGCGCGGCCTTCCTGCTCGACCGCGTGATGGCTTCGGTGGGGCTGTCCGGACGCTCGTTCATTCCGCTGCTGTCGAGTTTTGCCTGCGCCATTCCCGGCGTGATGGCGACCCGGACGATCAGCAGCTGGCGCGACCGGCTGGTCACGATCATGATCGCACCGCTGATGACCTGCTCGGCGCGCCTGCCGGTGTACACGCTGTTGATCGGCGCTTTCATCCCGCAGCGCGAGGTAGCCGGCCTGTTCAACCTGCAGGGCCTCGTGCTGTTCGCGCTTTACGTGGCCGGCATCCTGGCGGCGATGGCGGTGGCCTGGAGCTTCAAGCACCTGCGCCGCAATTCCCGGCAGGCGCCGCTGCTGATGGAGCTGCCGGCCTACCGGCTGCCCAATCCGCGCAACCTGGCGCACGGCCTGCTGGAACGCACGCGCATCTTCATCAAGCGCGTGGGGACCATCATCCTCGCGCTGATGATCGTGCTGTGGTTCATCTCCACCTTTCCGGCCCCACCGCTGGGCGCCCAGGGCCCCGCGATCCAGTACAGCCTGGCGGGCATGCTGGGGCAGGCCCTCGAACCGCTGTTCCGGCCGATCGGCTTCAATTGGCAGATCTGCATCGCACTCATCCCGGGACTGGCCGCGCGCGAGGTGGCGGTCGGCGCGCTGGGCACGGTGTACTCGCTGTCCGCCGCGGGCGACAAGCTGGCCGAGCAATTGGCGCCGATGCTGGGCGGCAGCTGGTCG
>DATMBW010000313.1:0-4913 GCA_035559095.1 Ramlibacter sp. | reverse complement strand
GCGCAACTGGTTTGAGGATCCTTTTTTCCAGGTATCCGCGGGCCTGCCGGCCTGTCCGGTGCCGCTGGGCCCCTTGCTCACGGTGGACGAACAGCGGCGCGAAGCGCACTTCCGCATCGAGCGCGGAACGAGCTGCTGGCTGGCCGGCCGGTGCAGTCACAGCAATGCCTACCGCTATGACAAGGCGTTGGCGCCGAAAGTAGAAGCAGCGCTGAAAGCGGTGCCCGGCATAGCGCGCAGCAGCGTGTGGGTCACCATCCAGGGGCGCCTGGTGTTCCTGGAAGGCTGCGTGGACACGCCCGGCCAGATCCTGCTGCTGGAGCGGGCAGCGCGCGAGGTGCCCGAGATCGAATCCGTCGTGCCCGCGCTCAGCGTGGGCGGCGAAGCGCCGCGCTACCGGCTGCGCGAGTGACAGCGCGGTGGGCCGCTAGCGGTTTGGCCCGCGGCGATGCGCCGGCCGCGCTCGGCTTGCAGGCTAACATCGATCCCGATGATCGAACGAAAGCAACATCTCGACGTCCTCGCGACTTCACTTCTGCTGGCCTGCTGCCTGTTCTGGGGCTTCCAGCAGATCCTGATCAAGACCACCGTGGCGGAAGTGCCCCCGCTGTGGCAGGCTTCGCTGCGTTTCGTCGGCGCCACCGCGGTGCTGTGGTTGTGGTGCGCGATGCGCGGAATCAAGCTCTTCGAGCGCGACGGCACGCTGCGCGCCGGTCTGCTGGCCGGGGCGCTGTTCGCCGGGGAATTCAGTTGCATTTATCTGGGTCTGCGCGACACGACCGCGTCGCGCCTGACCGTGTTTCTCTACACGTCGCCGTTCGTGGTCGCGCTGCTGCTGCCGCGCCTGGTGCCTTCGGAAAAGCTGCGGCCGGTGCAATGGGCCGGGCTGGTGATCGCGTTTGCCGCCGTGGCGGTGGCGTTCAGCGAAGGCTTTGGCGGCGGCGGCACGGCGCGGCAACTGCGCGGCGATGCGCTGGCGTGGGCGGCGGGTATCTTCTGGGGACTGACCACGCTGGTCATCCGGGCCAGCGCGATGGCGACCGCCAGCGCCGAAAAGACCCTCTTCTACCAGATCGCGGTCACGGCAACCGTGGCGCCTTTCCTGTCGCTCGCGCTGGGCGAGCCCTGGTCACTGCGCTACTCGGCGTACGCCTGGGGTTCCCTGGCCGTGCAGACCGCCGTGGGTGCGTTCGCCAGCTACCTCACCTGGATGTGGCTGTTGCGGCATTACCCGGCCACGCAGATGTCCTCCTTCACCTTCGTCACGCCGGTGTTCGCGCTGGTGCTGGGGGTCGCGTTGCTCAGCGAGCCCTTGACGGCGCAGCTCGTGCTGGCACTGTGCGGCGTCGCAGCGGGGATCGTGCTGGTCAACCGGCGGCCCGCCCCGGTTTCGGGCTAATACACTCTTGCGCAGATCTGCCATGGGCCGTCGACCGCCGGCACCAAGCGGCACAGATCCCCAGTCAAGCTTGTCCTGCGCCTGTCGAAGCGGCCCGGGATGACAGCCTGCGCCGCGCGAAATCCACATACCAGTCCAGGCAGCCAGGATTGGCCATCGCCTCCTTGTTCACGACCTTGTCCAGGGCCTGGCCGAGCAGCAGTTTCTTGATCGGCAATTCCTGCTTCTTGCCGGAAAGCGTGCGCGGAACTTCGGCTACCTGGAAGATGTCGTTGGGCACGAAGCGCGGCGAAAGCGCCGTCTTGATCGCGTCGTTGATCCTGCGCTTCATCGCGTCGTCCAGCGCCACACCCGGGCGCAGCACCACGAACAGCGGCATGTAGCTTTCGCGGCCCAGGTACTCCAGGTCGACCACCAGCGCGTCCAGCACTTCGGGCAGCGCTTCGACGGCGCTATACAACTCGCTGGTTCCCATCCGCAGGCCGTGGCGGTTGATCGTCGCGTCGCTGCGGCCGTAGATGATGCAGCCGCCCGAAGACGTGATCTTCAGCCAGTCGCCATGGCGCCAGACTCCCGGATAGATGTCGAAGTACGAGGCGAGGTAACGCTGGTTTCCTTCGTCGCCCCAGAAGTAAAGCGGCATCGATGGAATGGGCTGGGTACATACCAGCTCGCCGACTTCGCCAACCACGCTGCGGCCCTGTTCGTCCCAGGCTTCGACGGCGCAACCGAGCAGCCGGCACTGCATCTGGCCGGGTTCTTGCGGCAGTTCGCGATGCCCCCCGATGAAGGCGCCCGCGAAGTCGGTGCCGCCGGAGATGTTGCACCACCAGATATCGGGCGTGCCGATCCTTTCGAATTGCCGGGTACCCCACTCCTGCACGTCGGGGCTCAGCGGCGACCCCGTTGTTCCCAGCGTGCGCACGGCCCGCAGGTCGCCGCAGGACGAAAGCTCGACTCCCGCTTTCATGCAATTGGCGTAGAAGGCCGCGCCCGCGCCGAAGAACGTGACGCGCAGTTCGGCCGCGAAGCGCCACAGCACGGTCCAGTCGGGCGTGTCCTTCGACCCTCCGGGATTGCCGTCGTAGATGCAGCAGGTGGTGCCATGGAGCAGTCCGCTGACCTGCGCATTCCACATCACCCAGCCGGTCGAGCTGTACCAGTGGTAGCGCTCACCCCAGCTGTTGGGGTCGTAGCTGCAGCCGATATCGTTGTGCAGGACCTTGAGCGCCAGCGCAACCAGCACGGTGCCGCCATGGCCGTGCACGATGGGCTTGGGCAGGCCGGTGGTGCCGCTGGAGTACACGATCCACAGCGGATGGTCGAACGCCAGCCAGAGCGGCTCGAAGCTGGCGGTTTGGGCGTCGTCGCGCGCGGTGGCCTGGGCCATGTCGGTCATGGGCGCGAGCGCGGCCATCGCGTCCTCGCCGACACCGAGGTTGCGGTGGACGATGAGATGGCTGACGCTGGGCAAGGCGGCGCGCAGTTCGGCCACCACGCCGGTGCGGTCGAAGTCGCGGCCGCCGTAGCTCACGCCGTCGCACGCGATCAGCACCTTGGGCCCGATCTGCTTGAAGCGGTCCAGTACCGCGTTCGTGCCCATGTCGGGCGCGCAGATGCTCCAGATGCCGCCCACGCTCACCACGGCAAGGAAAGCGACCATCGCCTCCGGGATGTTGGGCAGGTAGGCCGCGACCCGGTCGCCGGGGCGCAGGCCCTGCTGCCGCAGGTGCAGCGCGAGCGAAGCGACCTGGCGCCGCAGTTCCGGCCAGCTCAATTCGCGCTGCTCGCCTTTTTCATTGCGGCTGATGACGGCCTGAAAGCCGGCGGCATGCGCCTTGTCCACATGGCGCAGCACCTGTTGCGCGTAATTGAACTGCGCGCCTTCGAACCACTTGGCCCCCGGCATCTTCGCTTCGGCCAGCACGGCCCGGTAAGCCGTGGGCGAGCGCAGGTCGAAGTAGTCCCAGACGCTTTGCCAGAACGCGGAAAGGTCCGTGGTGGACCAGCGCCACAGCGCGTCGTAGCTGTCGAACGACAGGCCGCGCGTCTCGCGCAACCAGTCCTGGTAGAGGCGAATCTGGGGAATATGCGGCGCGGCCATTTGCGGAGGTTACCAAACGGCGATGCCGGGAACCTTGCACGCCTGGCGCCGAGCGTCGGCGGCGCGCCGGCAGGGCGGACTTCATGCAGCTCACCCCTTTGACAGGGCAGCGCCCCAACCTAGAATGGGCCATGAACGAGCAAGAGGCCGTCCCCGCTAGCAAGCCCGCCGGCGCGCCCGCGGCCCAGGGTTCGGCCGATAACGTCGGCGGCTTCGACGGCAATTCAACCGCGATGTTCCAGGCGAAGATGAAGCGCGCGCCGGTCTGGTTCTGTTCCTTCCTCGCCGGCAACAGCCGCGAAAAGCTCAGGCTGCGCGACGAACTCGCGCTGATGAAAGGCGCCTGGCCGCTGCTCATGAAACAGCGCAACGGCGGCAAGTGGACCCCGGAGGAAAAGACCCAGCTCAAGGCCATGATCCGGTCCGCTTCGTCCGTGAGCCCCTACCTTTTCATCTGGGCGCTGCCGGGTTCGGTGGTGCTCCTGCCGTTCCTGGCCTGGTATCTCGACAGGCAGCGCAAGAGCCGGGCCCGCAAGCAGCCCCGGCCCTGATGCCGGAACGTTGGCAGGTCAACTCAAGCCCGTGACCGGAACCGCCGCGCCGTGCAGAAGCCGGAGCATCGCGAAATCCAGGTGGACATCGAGGAAGACGTGAGCCGCGAGGTCGTGCGCCGCGTGAAGGAAAGAGCTGGCCAAGGGCTGACGGACCAGATATAGGTGCGATGAAGAGTTGGGCATTTCGACGCGTTCCAGCGCGTCCTGATTTGTCCCGGTAGAGTGCATGAGGACGACGACTCACCGATGCATCCCATAAGGACGAACCCAATGATGACCTTGGTCACGAAGAAGGACGTTTTCTACAGCGACATGCTGGTGCGCTTTTCGCACTGCGACCCCGCCGGGATCATTTTCTATCCCCACTACTTCGTCATGTTCAATGGCCTGATCGAGGACTGGTTCAACCATGCGCTGAAAATCGACTATGCCAACTTCATCACCACCCGGCGGTTGGGGTTGCCGATGGTCAACCTGGTGTGCGACTTCATCAAGCCCTCGAAGATTGGCGAGATCATCACGCTGACACTGAAGATCGAACGCATCGGCAACAGCTCGCTCAAGCTGCTCGTGAGCGCCCTTTACAAGGACGAGGTCCGCTCGAAAGCGCACCTCACGGTCTGCGTCAACTCATTGGAAACGGGGCGCGCCGTGCCCATTCCCGACGATTTGCGCACCCGCCTGGAAGATTTTCTTCAGGGGCGGCTGGACGTGCCCCGCCCCAAAGAGTTGCTGCACGAATAGTCCCGGCCACACGTCCAGGCCCGGCCGGGCGAGGGCCCACGTGCGGGGGCGCGCAACAGCCGAGCTTGCTATTTCGCACATACGTGCTAATATGCCCGCCATGGCCGCCAAG
>DATMBW010000312.1:0-2140 GCA_035559095.1 Ramlibacter sp. | reverse complement strand
CACCGACGACCAGATTGCCGCCGTTCGCGAGCAGGTCGACCACTGTTCGATCGCGCCGGCAGCCGCGTGTACCGGACAATGCGGCGGGTACGGATCTCGCGGCGACGACACTTCCCAAGCATGAGCATTTTCATCAGCATCGCCTCCTACTGCGACCCGGTCCTGGGCTTCACCCTGGGACGGGCGCTGGCTACCGCACGATGGCCCGACCAGCTGCATTTCGGCGTGGTCGACCAGAGCCCCGCAGCCGCGCCGCGTCCCTGCGCGGCCGACGTGAGCCCCGCGCGCCTGAGCTACGTGCGCATCGAGCCGCTGTACGCGCGCGGGCCTTGCTGGGCGCGCGCCATTGCCATGTCCCTGTACGACGGCGAGCAGTGGTTCTTCCAGATCGATTCGCACATGGATTTCGACCCGCACTGGGATGAGCGGCTGATGGCGCATGCGATGGCCCTGCTGCCGGGCCGGCCGGGCGTCGTGCTGTCGGCCTATCCGAATGCATTCGCCTTCGAAGGCAGCCAGGTGGTGCGCCGGCCGTGCACGGACAAGGTACTCGCCCATGTGGTCAAACCGGGAAGCCAATTCGAGCCCGGCCACCCGGTGCTTGGGTTCGAGGCGCACGCCGTCGACCTGGACACGCCGGTGCCGGGTTTCCACATCGGCGCCGGCTGCCTGTTTGCGCCGGGGCAGTTCGTCCAGGCTTTTCCCTACGATCCGTTCTTCTATTTCCACGGCGAAGAGCAGGCGCTGGCGGCGCGACTTTTCACCCACGGCTGGGATATCTTCCACATTCCCGGCCAGCCGATCTACCACCTGTACAACACGGGCGAAGCGGGCGCGCCGGCCCGGCCCATGCACTGGGATCCGTCGCACGACGCGCAGCGCGAGCGCACTTGGTGGACCCTCGAGCAGCGGTCCCGGGTGCGGCTGGCGGCGCTGCTGGCGGGCGAACCGCTGGGGGCGTACAGCCTGGGCGGCGAACGCTCAATGGCCCAGTACGCGGCATTCAGCGGCATCGACTATGTCGCGCGCACTTTGGCGCCGCGCGCCTTCAGCCCGCTGAGCCAGGCAGCTTTTCAGCCCGGCTGACCGCGCACCAGCTCCAGCGCCAGGCACAGGTCGGCCCAGGCCTTGGCCTTGTCGGGCAGGTTGCGCAGCAGATACGCGGGGTGGTAGGTCACCACCACCGGCACCCCCAGATACTGATGGGCCCGGCCGCGCAACTTGCCGATGGGCTCCGTCGTTCCAAGGAGCGACTGCACGGCGAACCGGCCCAGCGCCACGATGATTTTCGGCCGCAGTAGCTGCACCTGGCGGCGCAGGAAGGGTTCGCACTGCGCCACCTCTTCGGGTTGCGGATTTCGATTGCCGGGCGGCCGGCACTTCAGCACGTTGGCGATATAGACCTTGTGGTGACGGTCCAGTCCCAACGCCTTAAGCATGTTGTCCAGCAACTGGCCCGCTGGACCGACGAAGGGCTCGCCCCGCAGGTCTTCTTTTTCACCCGGCGCTTCGCCCACGATCATCCATTCGGCCTGCCTGTCGCCGACACCAAACACGGTGTTGTGCCGCCCGGCGCACAGCTTGCAGGCGCGGCAGGCGGCAACGGCGTTGGCGAGTTCGTCCCATGGCATGAGGTCGATTCCGCCGGCCCGCGGTTCCAAAGGAGCTGCCGCAGCATGCTGTGGCGCGACCCCCTCGCGTGCCCGCACCGGCGGGACCACCGGCGCCTGAACGCTGCTGGCACGCTGCGCCGCCGGGGGCAGCGCGCCCGCTTCCCGCGGCAGCGGCGCGAACACGCGCACGCTCATTTCCGCCAGCATGGCGCGCTGGCGCTCGTCCAGGGGCAGGCTCATAGTTTCAGGCTCATCACGACAGCGTCTTCGCGCCGGGCGAGGCCCGCCGGGTAGTAACTCTTGCGCTCACCCACCCGCCGGTAGCCGTGCTGCTCGTAGATGCGCTGGGCGCGCACGTTGCTCGCGCGAACCTCGAGCCAGAGCCATTGGGCGCCCTGCCCGCGGGACCAGGTTGCCAGGGCGTCGAGGATCACCCGGCCCCAGCCCTGGTGCTGGTAGGCCGGCGCGACCGTGATGTTGAGCAGATGCACCTCGTCGACGCCTTTCATGGCGACGAAGTAACCCAG
>DATMBW010000311.1:0-2784 GCA_035559095.1 Ramlibacter sp. | reverse complement strand
GAAAACCTGCGCTGCGGAGTGCTCTGGAGCCTGGGCTACCGCTACACCTTCCTGAAATTCCTGGCCGACCTGCATGATGCGAACGATCGGGCCGAGCAACTGATGGACATGATCAAGCTCCACCGCAAGCGCGATGTGCTGGCGATCAACCTGACGTACGCGGAACAGCGCGCCCTGGAGATCGGAATCACAATTGCCGGCGGCGCCAATGTGATCCTGCTGGACGAACCCACGGCCGGCATGAGCAAGAGCGAAACCAAGCGCTTCATTGACCTCATCAAGGAAGTCACGGTGGGCAAGACACTGCTGACGGTGGAGCACGACATGGGCGTGGTGTTCGGCCTGGCCGACAAGATCGCCGTCGTGGTCTATGGCGAGGTGATCGCCTTCGACCGGCCCGAGGCCGTGCGCGCCAATGCCCGCGTGCAGGAGGCCTACCTCGGTTCGCACATCGCCGACGCGCAGGTGGGAGCGCGATAGATCATGCTGCGAGTTGACAATCTCCACGCCTTCTACGGCAAGAGCCATGTGCTGCACGGCGTGCACTTCGACGTGGCCGAAGGCGAGATCGTGGCCCTGCTGGGCCGCAACGGTTCGGGCCGCACCACCACCGCCAAGGCCATCATGGGCATGGTCGAGTGCACCGGCATGGTGGACTGGAAAGGAAGCCGCACGCTGGGCCTGAAACCCTACGAGATCGCCCACCTGGGCATCGGCTACGTGCCCGAGAATCGGGACATCTTTCCCAAGCTGACGGTGCACCAGAACCTCATGCTGGGCCAGAAAAGCGCCAAGCAGGCCGGCCGCTGGTCATTCGACGACATGTACGCCATGTTTCCGCGCCTGAAGGAACGGCAGCACACCGAAGCGGGCGTGCTCTCGGGCGGCGAGCAGCAGATGCTGACGCTGTGCCGCACGCTGATGGGAGACCCGGACCTGATCATCATCGACGAGCCCACGGAAGGGCTGGCCCCCAAGATCGTCGAGCTGGTCGCCCAGTACCTGCAAAAGCTCAAGGAGCGCGGCATCTCGGTGCTGTTGATCGAGCAGAAGCTCACGATCGCGATGGCGATATCCGACCGCGCGCTGGTCATGGGGCACGGCAGCATCGTGTTTCAAGGCACGCCTGACAGCCTGCGCGCGGACGCCTATATTCGCAAGGAATGGCTGGAGGTCTAGATCGCAGCCGGCCTTCGCGAGTCCTTCGCGCCCTTCGCGTACGGGAGGCCGAATTTGTCTCCCCAGTGACAACCCCGCTTCCGCACTGCAACATCGCCGTTCTAGAATCAAATTAGAACGAACGTTCTTTTCATTTTTCGAGGAACACCAGAATGACCGCTGAATACAAGGTGCACGGCGACGTGGCCGTGATCACGATGAACAATCCGCCCGTCAACGGGCTGGGCTATTCCACCCGCCTGGGTCTGGCCAAGGGTCTGGAGCAGGCCAACGCCGACGCGTCGGTCAAGGCCATCGTCATCACGGGCGCCGGCAAGGCGTTTTCCGGCGGCGCCGACATCACGGAGTTCGGCACGCCCAAGGCGAGCGCGGAGCCCAACTTGCACTCCGTCATCCGCGCCGTGGAAAACTCGGACAAGCCGGTGGTGGCGGCGATCCATTCGGTGGCGATGGGCGGGGGGCTCGAACTTTCGCTGGGCTGCAACTACCGCATCGCGGCTCCCGGCGCGAGCATCGCCCTGCCGGAAGTGAAACTCGGCATCCTGCCGGGGGCGGGCGGCACGCAGCGCCTGCCGCGGGTGCTGGGCGTGGAAACGGCGCTGAACATGATCGTGAGCGGCGAACCCGTCAAGAGCGAGATGCTGGCGCAACTGCCCGGGCAGAAGCTGTTCGACCGTATGGCGGCATCCCCCGGCTCCCTGCTCGAGGAGGCAATAGCCTTCGCCCGTTCGGTCGCCGATGCCCGGCCGCTGCCGCTGGTGCGCAATCTGCCTTGCAAGCATCCGCTGGGGGATGCGTACTTCCAGTTCGCGCGCAACATGGTCAAGGGCATGGCCAAGAACCTGCCGGCACCGGCCAAGTGCGTGGATGCCGTCGAAGCGGCGACGCAGGGGCGTTTCGAGGACGGGCTGGCCAAGGAGCGCGAGCTGTTCGTGTACCTCATCCAGACGCCCGAGAGCGCGGCGTTGCGCCACATCTTCTTTGCCGAGCGCGCGGCCTCGAAGATTCCCGATGTGCCGGCGGACACGCCGCAGCGCGAGATCAAGTCGGTGGCCGTCATCGGAGCGGGCACCATGGGCGGCGGCATCTCGATGAACTTCCTGAATGCGGGCATCCCCGTGAAGATCCTCGAGATGAAGCAGGAGGCGCTGGACAAGGGCATCGCCATCATCCGCAAGAACTACGAAGCCCAGGTCAAGAAGGGCAAGCTCAAGCAGGACAAGTATGACCAGCGCATGGCGCTGCTCTCCACCACGCTCGACTACGGCGACCTGAAGGACGCCGACCTGGTGATCGAGGCGGTGTTCGAGGAAATGGGCGTCAAGGAAAAGGTGTTCAACGAGCTGGACCGCGTGATGAAGCCCGGCGCGATCCTGGCTTCCAACACCTCGACGCTGGACGTGAACAAGATCGCTTCGTTCACCAAGCGGCCGCAGGACGTGGTCGGCCTGCACTTCTTCAGCCCTGCCAACGTGATGAAGCTGCTGGAAGTGGTGCGCGGCGAGAAGACCGCCAAGGACGTCTTGGCCACGGTCATGCAGCTGGCCAAGAAGATCAAGAAGACCGCGGTGGTGGCGGGCGTGTGCGACGGCTTCATCGGCAATC
>DATMBW010000310.1:0-19611 GCA_035559095.1 Ramlibacter sp. | reverse complement strand
CCGGCAATGATGCGGCTGACCGAGGATTGCGTCAGGCCGAGGGCCACGGCCGCCTGCGAGATGTTCCCGAACTCCGCCACCCGCACGAAAGCCCGCAGATCCTTCAGTTCCATTTTGGTGAGCCATGCATATGGCGCATGTCTGATAGTCCTGCGATTCTATAGCTCGATGGCAGCCAGCTCGCTAGAGTCAGCTGCATCGTGAGTCAATCGCCGCAATCCTCCGCAGCCCGGCCGCCCCTGGGCGAGCCGCCGCAGACGATGTTCGCCAGGATCTGGCGACGCCACTCGGTGCTCGATCTCGAAGACGGCGAGTCGCTGATCCATGTGGACCGCTGCTTCATCCACGAAGGGTCGCGCCCGGCTTTTGCGGCCATGGACAAGCAGGGCAAGTCGCTGCGCTGCCCGGCTCAGGTGATCGCCTGTGCCGACCACTACGTGCCCACGACCGGCCGCGAGCGCGGCGCCGGTGGCATCGAGGACCCGGCCATCCGCCAGATGGTGGAGTCGCTCGAGCAGAACGCAAGCCGCCATGGCTGCACCCTGATCGGCCTGGGCGACCCGCGCCAGGGCATTCTTCATGTGGTCGCCCCGGAACTGGGCTTCACCCAGCCCGGCATGGTGATCTGCGGCGGCGATTCGCACACCGCCACCCATGGCGCGTTCGGCGCGCTGGCGTTCGGCATTGGCAACTCGGAGGTGATGCACGTCATGGTGACGCAGACGCTCTGGCAGGCGGCGCCGCGCACCCTGCGCATCACGGTAAACGGGCGGCTGGCCCAAGGTGCCTCGGCCAAGGACCTGATTCTCGCCATCATCGCTCAGATCGGCACCGGCGGCGCCACCGGCTACGTCATCGAATACGCCGGTGCCGGTATCCGCGCGCTCTCGATGGAGCAGCGCATGACCGTGTGCAACATGTCGATCGAAGCGGGCGCCCGCGCGGGCCTGATCGCGCCCGACGACACGACGTTCGAGTATCTGGCCGGGCGGCCCGGCGTGCCTTCAGGCGCCCTGTGGGAGCGCGCCCTCGGCTACTGGCGATCGCTGCCGGGCGACGCCGGCTCGCTCTTCGATCGCGAAGTCCAGCTGGAGCCGCGCGAGGTTCTCCCGATGGCCACCTGGGGCACGAGCCCCGAGCAGTGCGCCCCGATCGCAAGCCGCATTCCGGACCCGGCCGGCGAGGCCGACGCCGCCCGGCGCGAGGCACAGGTGCGCGCGCTCGAGTACATGGATCTGCGACCGAAGCAGCCTCTCTCGGACATTGCCGTCGATCGCGTATTCATCGGCTCATGCACCAACGGCCGGATCGAGGACCTGCGCGACGCGGCTGACGTGATCCGGGGACGCCGCAGCGCCGTGCCGGGGCTCGTGGTGCCGGGTTCGAGCGCCGTCAAGCGGCAGGCCGAGGCCGAAGGGCTGGATCGCGTCTTCCTCGCGGCCGGACTTGAATGGCGCGACTCCGGCTGCTCGCTGTGCACCGGCGTCAACGGTGCGGATTTCCTGCTGCCTGGGGAGCGCTGCGCCTCCACGTCCAACCGTAATTTCCCCGGCCGGCAGGGCCCCGGCGGCCGCACCCATTTGATGAGCCCGGCATCGGCCGCAGCCACCGCGGTGCTGGGGCGCATCGCCAGCGCAAGCGATCTCTGAAAGCCTATGGAATCCTTTCGAATCCTGCGAGCCGTCGCTGTTCCGCTGGACGAGTCCAACGTCGACACCGACCAGATCTGCCCCGCCCGCATGATCCGCGTTTTCGGGCAGCCCGGCCGCCACGACGACGTGTTCATGCATGACCGGCGCTTTGCCGAGGACGGCACCCAAAAAGCGGAGTTCGTCCTGAACCAGCCGGTGTATGCGCAAGCGCAGATCATCGTGGCGCAGCGCAATTTCGGCGTCGGGTCGTCACGGGAAGCGGCCGTCATGGCGCTGCGGGCGGCCGGGTTTCGCGCCGTGGTCGCCGAGAGCTTCGGCGACATCTTCTTGAACAACTGCTTCAAGAACGGAGTCCTGCCCGTTCAATTGCGCACCGACGAAGTCGACGCGCTGCGCGCCAGCCTGCATGACCACGCCGGCGCGATGCTGACGATCGACCTGGGGCGGCAGCAGGTCACCGGCCCTGAAGGCCGCGGCTACGGCTTCGCGATCGGCGCGCTGCGCAAGCGTTGCCTGTTGGCCGGGCAGGATGACCTTTCACTCACCGAGTCGTACCTGGACGCGATCGGCGCTTTCGAGCGCCGCTATCGCGCCGAGTTGCCCTGGCTAGCGCCCTAACCCATTGGAGTTCTTGCCCATGAACAGCGAATTTGCAGCCGACGTCATTGTTGTCGGCGCGGGGAACGCGGCGGCCTGCGCCGCCTTGTCGGCGCGCGAGAATGGCGCCAGCGTCATCATGCTGGAAGCCGCCCCGCGCGAGTTGCGCGGCGGCAACTCGACCTTCACGGGCGGCATGCTGCGATTCGCCTACAAGGATTCCGAGGATCTGAAGCTTCTGGTGCCCGAAATGGCCGAGCAGGATCTCAGCAACGTCGAATTCGATACCTACACGGAATCCCAGTTCTTCGACGACATGGGCCGGCTAACGCAGTACCGCTGCGATCCCGACCTGACGGAAGTCATGATCAGGAAGAGTTTCGAAACGGCGCAGTGGATGCGCACGAAGGGCGTGCGCCTGGAACTGACACTGGGCAGCCATGCCTTCAAGGTGGGCAAAAAATTCAAGTTCTGGGGTGGACTGCCATGCCAGATCTGGGGTGGCGGCCCGGGGCTGGTCGAGGCGTTGCACAAGAGCGTCGAAAAGGCCGGCATCCGGGTGCTGTACGAAACCCCTGCCGTCGAACTGGTGCATGACGACAGCGGCATCCAGGGCGTGCGGGCGCGCCACGAGGGACGCACCATCGAGCTGCGGGCCAAAGCGGTCGTGCTCGCCTGCGGCGGTTTCGAGTCGAATGCGGAAATGCGCGCCCGCTATCTTGGCCCCAACTGGGATCTCGCGCATGTGCGCGGCACCGCCTTCAATACCGGGCGCGGCATCCAGATGGCATTGGACATCGGCGCGATGCCCACCGGCCACTGGTCCGGCTGCCACGCTACGGAATGGGACATGAACGCGCCGCCCTTCGGCGACCTGAGCGTGGGCGACAGTTTCCAGAAGCACAACTACACCTTCGGCGTCTACATCAACGCCAAGGGCGAGCGCTTCGTCGACGAGGGGGCGGACTTCCACACCTTCACCTATGCGAAGTACGGGCGCGAGGTGTTGAACCAGCCGGGGCAGTTCGCGTGGCAGATCTTCGATCAGAAGGTGATGCACCTGCTGCGCGAGGATTACCGGATCCGGCGCATGACCAAGGTGCAGGCCGATACGTTCGAGGAACTCGCGCCCAAACTCGAAGGCGTCGACGCCAAGCGTTTCCTGGAGACGATCAAGGCCTATAACGAGTCGCCGCGGCCGAACGTCGAATTCGATCCGAACAGCCGCGACGGCCTGTGCACGACGGGCCTTGCCGTCAACAAGTCGAACTGGGCGAACCGCCTCGACACGCCGCCGTATCACGCCTATGGCGTCTCGTGCGGCGTCACGTTCACGTTCGGGGGACTGAAGATCAACACCGGTTCGGAAGTCATCGACACCGCCGGGCGCCCGATCCCGGGCTTGTACGCCGCGGGCGAGCTGGTCGGCGGCCTTTACTATCACAACTACGCCAGCGGCAGCGGCTTGACATCGGGCGCGGTCTTCGGGCGCATCAGCGGGCGCAGCGCCGCTGATTTCGCCTCGGCCCGGCGCTGAGCCTCGCGCGGAGCCGATGATGCCGTACCGGTCGGAACACGGGGATATTCGCATGCTGCTGGCCGGCGACGTGATGCCTTCGCGCAGCCTTTCGGTGTTCGACGAGACCGAGTTCCTGCAACTGGTCGATCTGATCCGCGGGGCCGACCTTGCGTTCGCCAACCTCGAGACCACGGTGCGCGAGCGCCACGAGGGCACGCCGAACTTCACGCAGGGCACCCCGATGACCACGCCGCCGAGGCTGCTCGACGGCCTCGCGTGGATGGGCTTCGACCTCGTCTCATGCGCCAACAACCACGCCACCGATTACGGCACCGGGGGCGTGCTCGCCACGCTTGCACACCTGCAGCGCGCGGGCATCCCGTGCGCTGGCGCCGGCGCCACCCTGGCCGAAGCGCGCGCGCCGGCCTATGTCGACACGCCAACCGGACGCGTGGCGCTGGTCGCCGCGACGTCGTTCTTCCGGCCCTGGAACCGCGCAGCCGACCAGCGTCCGGACGCGCCGGGCCGCCCCGGCATCAATCCGCTCGCGTTCGCCACCCGGTACGACGTCGACGAGGACGCCTTCCGCGCGCTGCGGCGCGTGAGCGACCAGCTCGGGCTGACCCAGGAGCGCGCGCGGCATCGGGCGCAGTTCTACAGCGCGAGCGAGGTGCCGCCGGACGATGACGACAGCCTGGAACTGCTCGGCGCGCGGTTCCGGCGCGCCAAGGCTTTTTCGGTCACCACCGAGGTGAGCCGCGCGGACGCGGAAGCCAACCTGCGCTGGATCCGCGAGGCGCGGCGCCAGGCCGACTGGGTGATCTTCTCGTTCCACTCCCACGAATTCGGCCCCGCCGCGCGCCTTGGCGCGAACACCGATGTGGAGATGGAGGAGCCGGCGCAATTCGCGGCCGAGTTCGCGCGCGCCGCCATCGATGCCGGCGCTGACGTGGTGGCGGGACACGGCCCGCACCTGACGCTGGGCGTCGAGATCTATCAAGGCCGCCCGATCCTCTACAGCCTGGGCAACTTCGTGTTCCAGAACGACACGGTGGATGTCTTTCCCGCCGAGTCGTACGCGCGCTTCGGCCTCGGCCACGATGCAACGCCGGCCGACTTCCTGGACGCGCGCACCGGCAACGACACCCGCGGCTTTCCGGCCGCGCCCGAGTTCTGGGAGGGTATCGCCGCCACCTGCGACTTCCGCGGGCGCGCGCTTGCCGAGTTGCGCCTGCACCCGCTCGACCTGGGCTTCGGCAGGCCGCGCGCGCAACGCGGCCGCCCGGTGCTGGCACAGGGCGACGCGGCGCAGCGGATCCTGCGGCGCGTCCAGCGCCTGTCCGCGCGCCACGGCGCCGAGGTGGCGATCGACGGCGCCAGCGCGGTCGTGCGCGTCAGCCATTGAACAAGGAGAGTGGCCCCCATGCCCCATGCGCTCGCTCTGGAACGGCAAGACAAGGCGCGCCGGCTGTGCCGCGACAATCGCTGGGACGCGTTGCTGGTCTTTGGCAACGCGTGGCGGTGCGACTATCTGCGCTACATCTGCGACTTCCCGATCCTGGAGGGCCACGGGTTCGCGCTGATGCACGCGCGGCGCGGGCTGCGGCTGTACCTCGAGTCGCCGATGGAAGCGGAACGCGCCAGCGTCGAAGCGCCCGGCTGCGAGATCGTGTGCCGGCCCGACATCCTGCGCGTGCTGGCGGCGGATCTCGCCCGCAATTCGGGTGAGCGCATCGCGGCGGCGCCGCTGCGCTTGATGCCGCACGGCATCGTCGAGGAGGCGGGCGGGCGGCTGGAGGACGCGGGCGAAGCATTCGATCTGTTGCTGATGCGCAAGAGCGAGCTGGAAATCGATGCGGTGCGTCGTGCGGCGCGCATGGCGGACGCCGGCTATGAAGTGTTCCGGCAGGCGGCGCGCGTTGGGCGCGCGGAGTACGAGCTGACGGCCGAGGTCGAGGCGTTCTTTCGCAGCCAGGGCTGCCCCGACAATTTCATGATCGTCGGTTCGGGCGGCCCTGAGGTGCGCGGCATGCATCCTCCCGGCGAGCGGCGGCTGCGGGCCGGCGACCTGGTGACCACCGAGTTGACGCCCTGCATCGACGGTTACTACGCGCAGGTTTGCCGCACGCTGGTGGTCGGGCCGCCCAGCGCGGGGCAGACCGGTGCCTTCGACGTCTATCTTCAGGCGATGGAGGCGGGGCTGGCCGCGGTCCGCCCGGGGGTGACCGCCGCCGAGGTGGCACGCTGCGAGAACGACGTGTTTCGCGCGCACGGCCTGGGGGAGTACACCACCAACCGCTACACCCGCGTTCGCGGCCATGGGTTGGGGCTGTACGTCGATTCACGGCCGGCGCTGCTGGAGGACGTGCAGACGCCGCTCGAGGCGGGCATGACGATCATCGTGCATCCGAATACCTACCATCCCGAGGCCGGCTACATCGTGCTCGGGGATTCCGCGATCGTGCGCCCGGGCGGCGCGGAAGTGCTGACGGCCACGCCGTGGCGGCTTTTTGCCGTTCCTGGTTGAGGGAGCACAGTTCATGCGACGCGGACTCATGGCCTGGTCTCGAGAGGAAATTGCCCCCGCCGTCCTGGAGCAGCGGGTGGCGGCGCTGGTATCGGGGATGCGCGCGCGCGGCCTGGACTGCGTGCTGGTTTATACGGACCTGACCCGGCCGGCCGCCGTGTCGGCGCTGACGCACTTCATTCCCTATTGGAGCAATGGCGTGCTCGTGGTGTGCCCCGGCTCGGGTGCCAGGCTGGTCGCAACGCTGTCGCGGCGCGTCAACGACTGGATTCAGTCGACGTCGCGGCTGGACGACCTGGTCAACACGCTGGACCTCGGCAAGGGCGTTGCCATGTCGCTTCCAGGGCCGCGCGGCGCGGCGCTGCGTGTGGGCGTCGTCGATCTGGCCAGCCTGCCCTCCGGCGTCAGCGCCGCGATACACGAACTGCACCCGGAAGCGAAGTTCGAAGATGCCACCGACCTGCTGGGCGCGGCACTGGCGGGCGCAGGCGCCGATGCGATCGCGCGGCGTTGCATCGCGATCGCGCGCGTCGCGCTGGCAGCCGGCACCTCGGCCGCCGAAAGCCGGCAAGCCAACGCGGTGCTGGCCGCGGCCGAAGGGGCGGCCCGCCGCGAGGGCGCCGAGGAAATCCTGCTGGCCATGGCGCCCGATGCGGCGATCGATGCACGCCTGCGCCGGATCGAGGGCGGGGCCGCCCTTGGCGACGTGTTCATGCTGCAGGCCACGGTTGCCTACAAGGGTGCATGGGTGCGCCTCGGCCGCACCCTGACGGCCGGGGCGCCACGACCCTGGATCACCGAGGCCAACGCGTGGTCCGAGCAACTGGTTGGCGCGCTCGCCGCCGGCGCCCCAGCAAGTGCGCTGATCGACTCTGCGCTGCCACGGCTGCCCGGCGCGGAGGTGCAGGCATGGCGGATCGAGACGGCGCGAGCGGGGCTCGCGCTCGCGGTGGTCGACGAGTCCGCGACACCGACCGCGCAACAGCCCTTGCACGATTCGCTCTGCACGCTGACACTGCGACTGCGCCACGCGGAACAAAACTGGTGCGCATCGACGCCGTACATCGTCGGCCGCGGCGCCGGCGCCTGATCAAGAGATGGAGACAAACATGAACATGAGCGCGAACCGTCGAAAGATCCTGACAGCCGGCGCATTGATCGCCGCAGGGTGCGCTGGGGCTTTCGCGCAGCAGGGGTATCCCGGCAAACCCATCCGCCTGATCGTGCCGTATCCGCCCGGCGGCGGCACCACCATCGTGGCCCACCTGCTCAGCACGCGCTTGAACGAGAGCTGGGGCCAATCGCTGATCGTGGACAACCGGGGCGGCGGCGGCGGGATTATCGGCACGACCGCGATGCTGCAAGCGCCTGCCGACGGCTACACGCTGCTGCTGGCGAGCAGCACGCACGTGACAAACCCGCTGCTGCTCGCGGTCCCGTATGACGCGATCAGGGATTTCACCGCCGTGACCAGCTTGTACAGCAGCGAGCTTGTCCTGGTAGCTAATCCCGCCTTGCCGGTCAACACGCTGCAGGAATTCATCGCGCTTGCGAAATCGCAGCCTGGCAAGCTCAATTACGGGGTGGTCAGCCTGGGCGGGACGACGCACCTCGCGGGTGAGCTGCTGAACGTGCTGGCCGGTACCAAGACGCAGCACGTCGCCTACAAGGGCGCCGGCCCGGCCATGCAGGACCTCATCGGAGGCCAGGTGCAGTTTTCGTTCGTTGCGCCGGCTGCGGCTTTGCCGTTCCTGAAAAACGGCCAGTTGAAGGCGATCGCGATCTCGGGCGAGAAGCGCCTGCCCGCGATGCCGCAAGTGCCCACGTTCGCGGAGGCGGGCCTGGCCGAATTCCAGTCCCGCATCTGGTTCGGCATACTCGCGCGCGCCGGCACCCCGAAAGAAATCGTCGACAAGCTTGCCGCTGAGATCGGCAGGATCATGGCGCTGCCCGAAATGAAGGAGAAGCTGGTCAGCCAGGGCCTGGAGGCGTTCGTTGCCGGCCCCGAGCAGTTCTCCGCCGTCTTGAAATCCGACATGGCGAAATACGCCAACCTCGTGAAGGCGGCGAACATCAAACTCGAGCAGTGACGCGCGACGCCTTCGCGTCCCCGCTACTGCACATTGACGTTGTGATAGCGCTCGATCTGGCATTCGTACGTCGCCTCGCCCACGGAACAGGGCGATGCGGTGTACTGGCGGGATGGCACGCCTGAGCAACCGGCTAACGCGAGAACCAGGACGACGATGAAGGCCTTGACCATGTTCGCGCCGCCACGTGGGCGATGCCGCGCCATCAGAGGCCGTGCTCGCATTGGCCCATTCCGGCTTTCACGACCTCCATAGCGCTGGACACACCATCGTCCACCGGCGCCGAAACCGGCCCGGCTGCCGTGGGCTCAGCCATGGCCTGCGACGCGAGCGCTGCTGCAGGCGGCGCCGATTCCTTCACGCTCAAGGACGGAGACACCGATGGCTGAGCAACGAGTGCCGCCACCGCCACGCCCCCGATGAGCGCCGCCGCAACGGCGCCGATCCAGCGGGGCCGCATACGTTCAAGACTCGGCGGTAGCGCGGCTGCGCCGCGTTCCGCGGCTCCAGCCGAATGTTCACGGATCAGGTAGCACATCGCAAGATCCTTCCCAAAGCATCACGCTAGTATGGTTCGCCCCTGGACGGATTCAAGGCGATGGCTCTTGCTGTTCAGCCGGACCCGCTCGACCACAGCCGCTGTTCATTGCGCCAGGGACCGGCCAATGACGAGGCGCTGGATGTCGTTGGTTCCTTCATAGATCTTGCTGCCGCGCACGCAGCGATAGATCCGTTCCACATTCGCGTCTTCCATGTAGCCTTGGCCGCCAAAGGTCTGCAAGGCATCCGAACAGATCTGCTCAGCCATCTCGGTGGCAAACAGCTTGGCCATCGAAGCCTCGGCCAGGCACGGCTGGCCGCCGCTCCTCAGGGCCGCCGCATGAAGCACGAGCTGGCGCGCCGCTTCCAGGCGCGTTGCCATGTCGGCAAGGCGGAAGGAAACCGCCTGATGCTGGATGATCGGCTTGCCAAAGGTGACGCGCTCTTTGGCGTAGGCAACGGCAAGTTCCAGCGCGCTGCGGGCCATCCCGTTTGCCGTTGACGCGATCCCTATGCGGCCGCCCTCCAGGTTCGACAGCGCGATGCGATAACCCTGGCCTTCCTCTCCCAGCCGGTTGGCGATTGGGACCTTGAGGTTTTCCAGGAAGATCTCGCAGGTATCGGAAGCATTGAGGCCCATCTTTTTTTCCACCCGCGCAACGTGGTAGCCGGGAAGGGAAGTCTCGAGGATGAAGGCGCTAAAGCCGCGGTTTCCGGCCGCCGGGTCGGTCACGGCGATCACAACGGCAAGGTCGGCCGTCTTGCCGCTGGTAATGAACTGCTTGGTGCCATTCAGTATGTAGTGGCCGTCGCGCCGCTCGGCACGTGTGCGCATGGTCGTGAGGTCGGAGCCGCCTTGCGGCTCCGTGAGGCAGAAGGCGCACAATTTCTCGCCGCGTGCCATCGGACGGAGGTAGCTTTCCTTTTGATGGCTGCTGCCGTATTCCAGCAGAGGCATGCAGCCCACGGAGTTGTGGCCGCTCATGACGGTCGCCACCGCGCCATCTCCCGCCGCGATTTCCTCGAGAGCGAGCGCATACGCCACGTAATCGGCCCCTGAGCCATCCCACTGCTGCGGGACCGTCACTCCCATCAGGCCGATGTGGCCGAGTTCGCGAATCACTTCGGACGGAAAGCGGCCGAGGCGTTCCCACTCAGCGGCATTGGGAAGCAGTCGCTTGCGAGCGTATTCCCGAGCCGCGCGTTGAATCATGGCCTGTTCTTCCGACAACAGCATGAGCTCTCCTCTATTGAATGACCCCTGGTTCGGTCCGTTCGATTCTTTTCGGCACCGCGCTGGTTTGTCAACGGCGGAAAACGCTGGTTGCATGTCCGCATGCAACGTGGACGCACAATGGTGCCCCGACCATCGTCCACGAAACGGAGGCACGAATGCTCTCGACCCAGGATCTCTCCGCCCGCCGGCGTGCATTCCGCCAGCTGCACGAGTCCGGCTGCTTTGTCATTCCGAACCCGTGGGACCCGGGCAGTGCGCGCTATCTCCAGAGCCTTGGCTTCAAGGCGCTGGCAACCACCAGTTCGGGCGCGGCGTGGCGGCACGCGAAGGCCGATGGGCAGATGTCCCTGGACGAAACACTGGTCCACTTGCGCGAGATGGTGGCCGCCACCGACCTGCCGGTGAATGCGGACTTTGAACAGGGCTTCTCGCCCGATGCCGCCGGCGTCGCGCGGAACGTACGGCTGGCGGTGCAGACCGGGGTGGCCGGCCTTTCCATCGAAGACTCCACGGGCGACGCGAGCGAACCGCTGCGCGACATCGCCTCCGCGGTCGAGCGCATGCGCGCCGCGCGCGCGGCGATCGATGAAGCCGGCGGCGAGACGTTGCTGATCGGGCGAGCCGAGAACTTCATCGTCGGCCGGCCGGACTTGCACGATGCGATCCGCCGCCTGCAAGCCTACGCGCAAGCCGGCGCGGATTGCCTCTACGCGCCTGGCATCAAGACGCGCGAGCAGATCGCCGCGGTGGTGGCCGCGGTGGCCCCCAAGCCGGTCAACCTGCTGATCGGTTTCCCCACCGACCTCACGCTGCGCGACATCGAGGCGCTTGGCGTGCGGCGGGTGAGTGTCGGTGGCGCACTGGCGCGCAGTGCCTGGGGCGGTTTCATGCGCGCGGCGCAGACGATCGCCGCGCAGGGCAAGTTCGACGGCTTCGCCGGCGCCGCCGCCGGCGCGCAGCTGGATGCGTTATTCCGCAATGTCTAAAAGGCCAGGATCGAGGCCGGCGGCTATGCCGCGCCGGCCCCACGTCCCGTCCGGGCCAGCGCCAGCGCCAGCCTGGCCCCCACTTCGGCGTTGTGTTTCACGATTGCGATGTTGGTGGCCAGGCTGCGTCCACCGGTCAGCGACTTGATGCGATCCAGCACGAAAGGCGTCACCGCCTTGCCGGTGATTCCCTGCTCCTTGGCTTCGTCGAGCGCCTGCCGAGTCAGCGCTTCGATTTCCCCGCTTGCCATGGCCGCTGCTTGCGGCACCGGAGTGCTGAGGACGACGCCGCCCGAGAGGCCCAGGTCCCACTTGGTACGGATGAAACGCGCCTGGTCAGCTGCGTCGTCCAGCCTGAAGTCAGCGCGAAATCCACTGTCGCGCGTGTAGAACGCGGCGAAGTTGTCCTGTTCGCAACTGAGCACCGGCACGCCGTGCGTTTCCAGGTACTCCAGCGTGAGCCCGATGTCCAGGATCGACTTCGCTCCCGCGCACACGACGGCCACTGAGGTCTTCGCCAGTTCCTGCAGGTCCGCCGAGATGTCGAAGGACACCTCCGCGCCGCGGTGCACGCCGCCAATGCCACCGGTGACGAACACCTCGATCCCAGCCAGCGCCGCGCAGATCATCGTGCCGGCCACAGTGGTGGCGCCGAGTCCGCCGCCGGCCAGCACGGCCGGCAGGTCCCGGCGGCTGACTTTCTGCGCCAGGCCGGATCGGCCCAGCAACTCAAGCTCGCCATCCGAAAGGCCGATGCGGATTCGTCCGCCCATCAGCGCGATGGTCGCCGGCTCGGCGCCCGTGTCGCGAATCAGGGTCTCCACTTCGCGCGCAGTGCGAACGTTCTCCGGATAGGGCATCCCGTGCGCGATGATGGTCGATTCCAACGCCACGAGGGGGCGGCCGGCAGCCTGTGCAGCGGCCACTGGCGCGCTGCGGATCAACCAGGATTGGGCATGCTCGGCAATCATTTGGAAGCTCAAGAGGATAGCGTCGACCTCAAGTGTGCAACATAAGGCGGCGCCTTCGCGGCGCCGCTGCCGGCGCGCAGTTGAATGCGTTATTTCGTAATGGCCAGTCTGCACGAGGCCCTTCCGGGCGACGGGCCTGCCGTTCAGCTCAGGCCGATGATGTTGCCATCGTCGTCGACGTCCATCCTGGCCGCCTGCGAAACACGGGGCAGCCCGGGCATGAGCAACATCGTCCCGGCCACGACGACGACGTACCCGGCGCCAGCGGAGAGAAAGGCATCCGAGACAGTGAGCGTCCAGCCTGTGGGCACGTTGCGCAGCGCCGGATTGTCCGACAGCGAGGACTGGGTCTTGGCCATGCACACGGGCAGATAGCCGAAGCCCGCCGCCGCGAATGTGGCGAGCTTCTTGCGGGCCGCCGCCTCGAAGTAGACACCCTCGGCGCCGTAGATCTCGCGCGCCACCGTCTCGATCTTCTGTTCGAGCGTCAACTCGCGCTCGTAGAGGGGACTTACCTGCCCGGTATCGGCCGCGTCGGCAGCAGCCATCACTTTCGCGGCGAGATCCAGACCGCCCGCGCCCCCCTGGCTGAACACGTCGGCCGCGGCGCATTCGATGTTCCGCTCCGCGCAGAAGCTGCGGATCAGGCCCAGTTCTTCGGTTGTATCGGAGGCGAACCGGTTGATTGCCACCACCACCGGCACGTTGAATTTCCTGAGATTCTCGACATGCTTGACAAGATGCGGCAGGCCGCGGCGCAGGGCCTGCAAGTCCCCCGCCGGGGCGCGGTCGGCCGCCGAGCCCTGGTGGGCCAAAGCGCGCGCGGTGGCGATCAGCACGGCGCACGACGGTTTGATGCCGCAGGATGGCATCACGAGGTCAAAGTACTTCTCGGCGCCCAGGTCGGCGCCGAAGCCCGCCTCGTTCACCACGTAGTCGGCCAGGTTCAGCGCGATCTGTTGGGAGATCACGCTGCTGGTCCCGTGAGCGATGTTGGCGAACGGGCCGGCATGGACCAATGCGGGGGTGTTCTCGCTCGTCTGAACGAGGTTCGGCATCACGGCCTCGTTCAGCAGAACCAGCATCCCGCCCGTCGCGCCTATGTCGCCGGCCCGCACGACCTTGCCCTCCAGGTTCAGGCCGATCACGATCTCGTTCAGGCGCCGGCGCAAGTCCTGCCGTGAGCTCGCCAGGGCGAGAATAGCCATCAATTCCGAGGCCGCGGTGATCACGAAGCGGCTTTCGCGGGGAACGCCGTTCGCCTTGCCGCCGAGCCCGACAACGATGTGGCGCAGTGCACGGTCGTTCATGTCGATGGTGCGGGGCCACCAGACGTTATCCACGTCGATGCGCTGCTCGTTGCCGTGGTGGATGTGCGAATCGATCGCCGCGGCCAGCAGGTTGTGCGCCGACGTGATGGCGTGGAAATCGCCGTTGAAGTGCAGGTTGATCTGCTCGCTCGGCAGCACCTTCGAGCGGCCGCCGCCGCTGGCTCCGCCCTTGACGCCGAACACCGGTCCGAGCGATGGCTCGCGCAAGGTGACGATCGACTTGCCTCCGCTGCGCGCGATCGCCTGCGCGAGCCCGATGGAAAGCACGGTCTTGCCCTCGCCGTGGGCGGTGGGCGTGATCGCCGTCACCAGGATCAGTTTGCCGCGCGGCGGCGCCTTTGTTTCCTTCAGCAGGTCCAGGCTCAATTTGGCCGTGTATTTGCCGTAGTAGTTCAGGTGTTCTTCGGCGACGCCGAGCATGTCGGCGATCTGCTTGATGGGCAGCATTGTTTGCATGATTCGTGATCCGGTGTGACGGCGAGCGCGGAGCCGCTTTTGGCGAAGCCGCAGCCTGGCGACTTGCCTAGTGTCGGCGTCTGCATCAAACCGGGGCTTGATCTAACGCACATACCGCACGTTAGCCAGCTCGGCAGGCAGCAAACTAAAGTCCCGCCCTTCTCTTTCTCTGCTACTCACGCGTTCATTCTTGAAACGCCGCGGAGTACCATCAGGAACGCTGACCCTCCATCAGGAGTTCTGATGAAGAAATGGAAGAAAGCCGGCCTTGCGTTGCTGGCGCTGGCCGGCCTGCTCGCCGTCGCCGCCTGGCTCGCGTTCAGGCTGCCGGCGTTCGGCGGCGTCCCGGAAGGCGGCAGGCTGGAACGCATGCGGCTGTCCAAGCAGTTTCACGGCGGGCGGTTCGAGAACACGCCGCCTTATGTCAGCAATCTCTCGTTTCGCCAGGAGCTGAAGTCGTTCCTCGGCGACGAGGTGCGCGAGCCGACGTTCGAAGTGCCGGTGCTGCGGATCGCGCCCGCCGACCTGGGCCGGCCCGTCTCGCCGGGGCTGCGCGCGTGGTGGCTGGGCCACGCGAGCGTGCTGCTCGAAATCGACGGCCTGCGGATCCTGGCCGATCCGATGCTGTCGCTGCGCGCTTCGCCGTTCCAGTTCGCCGGCCCGGGGCGCCTGCACGCGGCGCCACTGGCGCTGCAAGACTTGAGGAACATCGATGCGGTCTTGATCTCGCACGACCACTTCGACCATCTCGATATGGACACCACCCGGGCGTTGGCTCGCGGCGGCGCCCATTTCTACGTGGGCCTGGGCGTCGGTGCGCACCTGGAACGCTGGGACGTGCCACCCGCGCAGATCCATGAATTGGATTGGTGGGAGAGCGCGCAGCTGGGCGGCGTGACCATCCACTGCGCGCCGGCACGCCACTACTCCGGCCGCAAGGGCCAGGACAACTCCACGTTGTGGACTTCCTGGATGCTCAAGGGGCCTCGGCACTCCGCCTATTTCAGCGGCGACACCGGTTATGCGCCCCACTTCCGGGAAGTGCGCGCGCGGCTCGGCACACCCGAACTGGCGCTCATCAAGATCGGCGCCTACGGCGACACCTGGCTGGATATCCACATGAATCCGGAATCCGCCGTCCAGGCGCACCGCGATTTGGGTGCGGCCACGTTGCTGCCCGTGCATTGGGCCACGTTCAACCTGGCCTATCACGCCTGGGAGGAGCCCATGGTGCGCAGCGTGGCAGCCGCACGCGCGCAGGACGCACAGATCGTCACGCCTCGGCCAGGCGAGAAGTGGGAATGGGGCGTGCCCTTCGTGAACCAGGCGTGGTACCTGAAGCCATCCTGAGTTACCGCGGCCTCGCCCCGCCGCGATGCAGATCGCGCAGGAAAGGGCCAGATGCCACGGTGCGCTAGACTGGCGCCGAACAACCATGCTGGCGCAGCACATTGCAACATCGAAGGAAATACAGTGGCGAAATTGACGCGTGAGAACTTCAACCAATTGCCGCTATCACCCACTGACGGTGCCTGGGGTACCGAGCTCATGAAACTCGGCGGGGCGTCCTCCGAATTGAAGGAACTCTGGAACATTTCCGCGCCCGACAAGGTCCTGCGGGTGGCGCGTTCCTATGTGGAGGCGGGAGCTCGCATCATCCTGACGAACACTTTCTCCGCGAATCGCGTTGTGCTGGAACGGCATAAAGCAGCAGGGCGCTCGACTGAATTGTCGCGTGCCGGGGCAGCCATCTCGCGCCAGGCCGCCGGCGACCAGGCATTGGTCTTCGGCTCCATAGGCCCGACGGGGAAACTGGTGTCGATGAAACAGCTGGCCGTTGCCGACGCCGAGGCCGCATTCGCCGAGCAGGCGGTGGCCTTGGCGGAAGGTGGCGCCGACGCCATCGTGATCGAAACCATGGCCGATATCGAGGAAGCAAAGGCGGCGCTGAGGGCCTGCCTGGGCGCCTGCAACCTGCCGGTCGGCGTCAGTTTCACCTTCGATTCGGGCAAGGAAAAGAACCGCACCATGATGGGTGTCACTCCGGCCCAGGCATGGAAGGCCGCGCAAGAAGGTGGCGCAAGCTTCATTGGCGCCAACTGTGGTATCGGCATCGACGCCTACGTCAAGGTCGCACGGGAACTTGCGCAGTGCGGCACGGACTTGCCCCTGTGGATCAAGGGCAATGCCGGTCGCCCCAAGATGGCTGCCGACGGATCCACCTATTACGACTCCGGGCCCGAGGACTTCAGCCGCGCCGTGCCGGAGCTGGTGGCGGCAGGCGTGCGCTTCATCGGCGGCTGTTGCGGTTCGACGCCGGCCCATGTCGCCGCTGTCGTCGCTGCCATCGAGGGCAATCCGTGCATCCAGCCCCGCTCCTGATTCACGCCCACACTCATGACAACGATCAAGTACTACTGGGAAGACTTCACTCCCGGCTGGCAATACGAATCACAGCCGAGAATCCTCACATCGCGCGAGATCATGACGTTCGCGCGCGAATACGATCCGCAGTCTTACCACACCGACGAAGAGGCGGCCAAATCCTCGCCTTTTGGCGGTCTGATCGCCAGCGGCTGGCAGACTTGCAGCGTGGCGATGCGGCTCATGTGTGACGGCTACCTGCTCCAGACCTCGTGCATCGGGTCGCCTGGGCTCGATGAGTTGCGCTGGTTCAAGCCGGTGAGACCCGGCGACGCGCTGCGGCTGCATTCGACAGTGCTCGACCAGGCCCCGTCCCAGAAGGACCCGACCCGCGGCACCGTGAAATTCCGCTGGGACGTGCTCAACCAGGCGAATGAGGTCGTGTGCTCCATGACGGGCCGGCAGCATTTCCGTCGCCGGTCGCTTTGAGAGTGCTGAGCTGAAACGGAACGCTCGAGAGCAGCGAATCTCGTCATTCTTCTTGCGCTGAGTAACTTTGGCGAGAGGACCTTGTCCGGAATGCAGAAGGTCCGCGCCCGCGCTATCCTGACCCCATGGACGTTCGCGACGGCTTTACCGCGGCGGTGGGCAACACACCGCTGATCAGGCTGCGCAGGGCCTGCGAACTGACGGGCTGCGAAATTCTCGGCAAGGCCGAGTTCATGAATCCCGGCGGCTCCGTCAAGGATCGCACGGCGCTCTACATCGTGCTCGACGCCGAAGCGCGTGGCGAACTGCGTCCGGGGGGCCTGATCGTGGAGGGCACGGCCGGCAACACCGGCATCGGCCTGGCTCTCGTCGGCAACGCGCGCGGCTATCGCACCGTCGTCGTCATCCCGCAGACGCAGAGCCAGGAGAAGAAGGATGCCCTGCGCCTTTACGGAGCCGAACTGCGCGAGGTGCCCGCGGCGCCGTACACCGACCCGAACAACTACGTGCACGTGGCGGAGCGGCTGGCAGCGGAACTCGCGCGCAGCGAGCCCAACGGAGTCCTCTACGCGAACCAATGGGACAACCTGTCCAACCGTGAGGGCCACGTCCGCTCCACCGGGCCGGAAATCTGGAGGCAGACGGACGGCCGCATCGACGGCTTCGTCTGCTCGATCGGCACAGGCGGCACGCTGGCGGGCGTGGGCCTGTACCTGAAGGAACGCAAGCCGGACGTCGTCATCGCGGCCGCCGATCCCATGGGCGCGGCGATGTACCACTACGTCAAGCACGGCGAATTGCGTAGCGTTGGCAGCTCGATCACCGAGGGCATCGGCCAGAGCCGGATCACGCGCAATCTGGAAGGCGCTCCCATCGATGACGCTTACCAGATCAAGGACGAAGAGGCGTTGCCGGTGCTGTTCGACCTGCTGCGCGCGGAGGGCCTGTGCCTTGGCGGTTCCAGCGGCATCAACGTGGCTGGAGCGATCCGCCTCGCGCGCGACCTGGGTCCCGGACACACGATCGTGACGATCCTTGCCGACGCCGGCACAAGGTACCAGTCAAAACTGTACAACCCGTCCTTCCTGCGCGAGAAGAACCTGCCCGCTCCGGGATGGCTCGGCGGTTGACGGAAAATGGGCGAATGCCCATCCAACGCCGCAGCATTCTTTTCGCCCCGTTCTGCGTCGCCGCACTGGCGGCGTGCGGACGCAAGCCCAGGTTGGCCGCGGTGCCGGCCGGCGCATCGGTGCTGGCCCTGGGCGACTCGATCACCTGGGGCACCGGCGCCACGCCGGAAACCAGCTATCCCGCCGCCCTGGCGACACTCACAGGCTGGAACGTCGTGAACGCCGGCGTGCCGGGCGACACGTCCGCGGGCGCGCTGGCGCGGCTGCCCGAGCTGCTGCGGCAGCATTCACCGCAGCTCGTGCTGGTGAGCATTGGCGGCAACGATTTCCTGCGCCGGCTCGGGCCCGCGGAAACACGCGCCAACATCCGCGGCATCTGCCAATTGGCCGCGGCGGCCGGCGCACAGGTGCTGCTGGTCGGGGTTCCCGAGGCCAGCGCGCTGGCGGCAGTGGCGCGCTCGCTCAGCGACCATCCCCTGTACAAGGAACTCAGCACCGAGCTGAAGCTGCCGCTGCACCCGGGCGGCTGGGCCGCGGTGCTGGGCGATCCGGCCCTGCGCTCCGACCCCATCCATGCCAACGCGCGGGGCTACGCCGAGTTCGCGCGCGGCTTGGCGCAGACGGCACGGGAGGTCGGGTTGTGGGCGTCGCCGCGCTAGGGCCCGGCGCGGACCGGAACGAATCGCAATCACGAGAAACAGCTTCATGGATGTCAATCACGAACTCTTGGTCCTGCTCGAACGTTTCGCCGCCCGCACACCGCTGCCCAGGGTGCGCGCGCTCCACCTTCCGCCCGCTGCGCTCGCGAACACGAAAGCCGGCGAGTTCTGCGCCGTCGAGCTCGACGACGGTTCCCTGGGCCTGAGCTTTGTCCTGCTCGACGCATCGACCAGGCGCCTGGTCACCGACGGCGGCGACCCGAGTCTGGGACTGGAAGGAGCAGATGCGCTGGCGGTTGCACGCTGGTTCTCCGGCGCGCCGGGGTCACGCCGCGCACTCGGCTTTGCCACCGTCAACGCGATCACCCGGTGCCTTTTCGACCGCGCCGGATTCGTGCCCGCCGCCAGCCCCAATTCGATCGGGATACTCGATCCGATGGCCACGGACCACATCGGCATGATCGGCTTGTTCCCGCCGCTGCTGAAAGACCTCCTGGCGACGGGCGCGAAGTTGACCGTGGTGGAGCTGCGGGACGACCTGGCCGGCGAGCGCGACGGCTACCGGGTGACCACCGACCGCAGCGAACTGGCCACTTGCAACAAGGTGATCTCCACCAGCACCCTGCTCCTCAACGACAGCCTGGACACCATGCTCGCGGCCTGCTCGCAATCGCGCAGCTTCGCGCTGATCGGGCCCGGCGCCGGGTGCCTGCCCGACCCGCTGTTCGCCCGGGGCGTGACCCTGGTGGGCGGCACCTGGATCACCGATCCCGACGCGTTTCGCGCCGCGCTGACGATAGGCGCACCCTGGACGGCTGCGGCGCGCAAGGCCGCCATCAGCCGCGAAGACTATCCTGGTGTTGAAGCGCTGCTCGCTCGGCTTTAGGGCAGCGCGGTGCGCTTACCCCTTCGCACTGCTCTACGGGAACGGCTCACCGCCGCTCCCGAGCTTCGCTGTCCGAGCTGAATCAACCGTTCCTTGGAGGTTACGGACGAGGTCTGCCGCCGGTTGAGCGGCAGCCCGGCATGGCGGTCTTGTCCCCAAATGTCCAGCCGGCGCACA
>DATMBW010000309.1:0-5169 GCA_035559095.1 Ramlibacter sp. | reverse complement strand
GCTGGATCGCCGCGTAGGCGTAGCCGTTGGCCATGTTGGTGACCACCGACCAGCCTTCGGCCGAGTTGAACGTCGAGGGCAGCACGATGTCCGCGAATTGCGTCATCTCGGACGCGTTGGTGACCATGTGGACAAAGAATGGCACCTTGGCCATCGCCTTGTCCCAGCGGTCCGCGCCGGTGCAGGAGAAGTTGAAATTGCTCCAGGAGGAAATGAACACCTTCACGGCGCCGGGATCCTTCAGCATCCCGTTGGCGACGTTGTTGGTCACCACGCCGCTGCCCGGCTTGGCCCCCATCATGGCCGGCATGTCCTTGGCGCCGCGGCCGTCGAGCTTCTTCTGCTTGCTGCCTGTCTTCGCGACTTCGTCTACATACGCGTCCATGGACGGGAACTTGCCCAGCGCCGGACCACTCGGGCTTTGCCAGACGCCGCCCTCGACGTCGATCGAGCCGAGCAGACCATTGAGCGCGTACACGGCCATCGCCGCATAGGTTCCGCGCGGGCTCATGGCCACGCCCGGCCCCATCCAGACCACCGTCTTGGGCGCGGCCTTGCCCATGGCCTGAGCCACGCGCACGATCTGCGCGGCCGGGATCAGCGTCTCTTTCTCGGCCCAGGCTGGTGTGCGGTCCTTGAGCTCCAGATTCCACCACTTCACCAGCCCCGAGGTTTCCTTCTCGACGAACGCCGCCTCGTCAACTACCTTGCCCGCGACGAACAGGTTCCTGCCGTCCTTGAAATCGCCGACAAACTCTTTGTTCCACAGGCCTTCGGTCAGGAGCACATGGGCGATGGCACCGGCCAGCGCCCCATCGGTGCCGGGGTTCACCGGCAGCCACTCGTGCGCCTTGGCTCCGACATTGGACAGCCGCGGGTCGATCGCGATCACCGTGCCGCGCGCAGCGATCTCGCCGAAGCGGCGGATGGCGTTGGGGACCATGCGGTTGGAGGCCAGCGGGTCCGTGCCCCACAGCACGAGGCAGTTGGTCTTTTCCAGGTCGTAGTCGCGGTAGCCGAAGAATCCCTGGGTCAGGCCGGGGCCCATCTTTTCGGCTTCGGCACAGATCGCACTGTGCGAGAAATAGTTGCCGGTGCCGAACACCTTGGGCAGTGTTCCGTACAGCAGGTCGGTCGAGGTCGGCGAGTAGCGGCCGCGCATGTAGACCAGCTTGTGTGTTTCGCCCGTCTTGCGCAGTTCCATCATCTTGTCGGCGACGGTGTTCAGTGCCTCGTCCCAACTGATCGGCACGAACTTCGGATCGACGCCGCGGCCCTTGACCGGGTTGGTCCGCTTCATCGGTCCTTTAATGCGGTCCGGGTCGTACATCTGCTGCGGGATCAGGTGCCCGCGAGGACACACATAGCCGTGGTTCGACTTGTTCAGCTGGTTGCCTCGAACCCGCACGGCGCGCCCTTCCTGCGTGAAGATTTCGATGGCGCACCATTGCGTGCAGCCCTGGCAGGTGCTGGCGACCCAGTCGCCCTGAGCGGGGCTGCTCGGTTTGGCCTTGTAGGGTACCAGTGCACTGTGCAAGGGCGTGCTGGGAATCAGCGCCGCGCAGCCGCTCACAGCCCAGCCCGCGGAAACGCCGGACGCCATGATGAATGTTCGTCTAGTCAGCCTCATGATTGCTCCTGATGGGAAATTGGTGGCCTGATGGCGGCCGATAACTTGTGCATGAGGCCAAGGTCGGGAGACCGACCGCCCCTGTAGCCGGAACCGCTGGTTCGGGACCAGTCGGCGGCTGGATCGGAGGCATGGGTGCCACCAATCGCGTGTTGAAAAGACTTCGCGCCCCACTTCGCTGCGGCACGATTCATAACTAGCCCTTGTCTGAGTAGACCGGTTCTTGTTCCTGCGGCATGTTGCGCGTCCCTCGGACAGCTTCTTTTGACCTGAAACAAGAGGCCGGTAAGGGTGGCGCAAGTGGCGCAGGAATCAGATTTCTCTGACGGTGTGGGGCTTGAAAATCCGCGACGCGCTCGCCGTGACTGGACATTTCAGGCTAACGGCTCTGCTCGCGCATCAAGGATTCATTGAGGCGCGTCAGCGTGACTCGCTCCGGCTCGCGCAGGCTATTTCACTATGCGGCCCAGTCCGCAACAAAACCGCACGTTGCTCACCGGCTGAAAACGCGCCGTTGTCCGACAGCAGCCTGCGACCGGCGGCCTGACCATTCCTGCCGCAATCCCGCGACTTGAATTGGAGTAGATATGGGCATCCTGAACGACATCTTCGGCCGCATCTTCCACCGTGGCGGCGCGGCCCAGGCTCAACCTCAAGGCGACGCACACGTTGCCACCGGCCAGGCTCCCACAGCAACCACAGGCTCTGCAACCTCCGGCGCCACTGCAACGGCCGAACTGGTGGACGTGGAGGCCGTGCTGACCGCGATGGCCGAAAAGAATCCCCAAAAGCTCAATTGGCGCACTTCGATCGTCGACTTGATGAAATTGCTGGACCTCGACAGCAGCCTGCAGGCCCGCAAGGCACTGGCCGACGAGCTCAAATACACGGGCGACAAGAGCGACTCGGCCGCCATGAACATCTGGCTGCACAAGCAGGTGATGAAGAAAGTGGCAGAAAACGGCGGCAAGGTACCCGCCGATCTGAAGGATTGACCACCCCCTCTGCTATCGCGAGACGTCGGACATGGATCCCGGGTCAAGCCCGGGATGACAGCCTCCTATGCTGGATCCCGGGGTCAGGCCCCACGTCAAGGATGAATTTGTCGTTGCGGGCAGAGCCTGCCCCGGACTCGATCCGGGGACCCGCAATCCAGGACGGGCTTTAAGCGCGGGCCGCGCGCAGCTTCATGGAGAACTGCTGCAGCTGGGCGATGCCGCTTTCCTCGGCGCGGCGGCACCACGACTGCAGGTCGGCGGCAAGCTGCTCGCGCGACTCGGACGTGTTGAGCCACATCTGCCGCAGTTCCTCGCGCATGCTCACCATCTTGTCGAGCACCGGATGCGCGGCGCGGGCCTGAGCCAGCTGGGGCAGCGCGGCGGCGGGCACCCTCTCGGCGTCGCGGTGCAGCCAGCGTTTGGCTGCCTTCAGCGGCGACAGATCGGCCTGTTTTTCCTTCAGCGCGGCGATCTCGGCCTTGCAGACCCGGCGCATCTCGCGCGCGTATGCGGCCATGACTTCGTAGCGGTTGGCGATCAGCGCCTCCAGCGTCTTTTCGTCCGCCACGGGCTTGATCGCGCCCAGCTGCAGCTTGGGCGGCACCTTCTTGACCGTGGCCCAGCCGATCTTCCTCATCAGTGTGATGTAGATCCAGCCGATGTCGAATTCGTACTTCTTGACCGAGAAACGGGCCGACGTGGGGTAGGTGTGATGATTGTTGTGCAGTTCCTCGCCACCGATGATCAACCCCCAGGGCAAGATGTTGGTGCTGGCGTCGGGCGCTTCGAAATTGCGATAGCCCCAGTAGTGGCCGATGCCGTTGATGACGCCGGCGGCGGTGATCGGTATCCAGGCCATCTGTACGGCCCACACCGCCAGGCCGGCGAAGCCGAACAGGGCCACGTTCAGGATCAGCATCAGGCCGACGCCTTGCCAGCTGTAGGGGGTGTACAGGTTTCGCTCGATCCAGTCGTTGGGCGTGCCATGGCCGTACTTCGCGAGTGTCTGCGCGTTCCTGGCTTCCTCGCGATAGAGTTCGGCGCCGCGCCACAGCACGGTGTCGATGCCGCGCGTCTGCGGGCTGTGCGGGTCTTCGGCGGTTTCGCACTTGGCGTGGTGCTTACGGTGAATGGCGACCCATTCCTTGGTCACCATGCCGGTACTCAGCCAGAGCCAGATGCGGAAAAAGTGCGACGGGATCGCATGCAGGTCCATGGCGCGGTGCGCCTGCGACCGGTGCAGGAAGATGGTGACACTGGCAATGGTGAGATGGGTCGTCACCAGCGTGTACAGCACGATCTGCCACCACGACAGGTTCCACAGGCCGTTGGCGAGCCAGTCAATGGCCGCGTTCAACACGGCCCAATCGGGAAGCAACATGGATGGCGATCTCTCTTGCCTGAAACAAACAACACCGGCGAATGCCGGGTCGTTAGATATATTTTAGGAGCCGGGGTTCAAAAAAAGGCTGTGGTTATCGGCAGCTACCGCAATTTGGGGGCGCTGCGTCAATTTTTCACCCACATGGCCGCGAAGAACCCATCAGTGCGATGCCGGTGCGGCCACAGCCGCAGGAAATCCCCGCCGGCCTCACCGCCGCTGCACAGGGCCGCGGCCCCCTCGACCTTGAGATTGGACAGCACTTGCACGGCGGAAAGTGGACTGAATTCCCTATTGGCCTGGCTGAACCCCTGGGCGATCGCCTCGTTTTCCTGCGGCAGCAAACTGCAGGTGGCGTACAGCAGGCGCCCGCCCGGCTTGAGAAGGCGCGATGCGCTTTGCAAAATGGCGGCCTGTTTCAGTGCCATCTCCTGCACCGCCTGCAACGATTGGCGCCACTTCAGGTCGGGGTTGCGCCGCAGCGTACCCAGGCCTGAACAGGGCGCATCCACGATAACGCGGTCGATCTTGCCGGCCAGGCGCTTGATGCGCTCGTCGCGCTCGTGGGCGATCGCCGCAGGGTGGACGTTGGACAGTTTGCTGCGGGCCAGGCGCGGCTTGAGCGCGTCCAGCCGATGCGCCGACGTATCGAAGGCATAGAGCCGTCCGGTGTTGCGCATCGTCGCCCCGATGGCCAGGGTCTTGCCGCCGGCACCGGCACAGAAGTCCACGACCATTTCGCCGCGCTTGGCGTCCAGCAACAGCGCCAGCAACTGCGAGCCTTCGTCCTGCACTTCCACCGCGCCGCGCGCGAAGGCGTCGAGCTTCGCCAACGACGGCTTGCCGTCCAGCCGCAGGCCCCAGGGTGAATAAGGGGTGGGCTTGGCGGCAATACCGGCCAGCTTGAGCTCCTGTTGCACGTCGGCGCGCTTGTCGGCCAGCGTATTCACGCGCAAATCCAGCGGCGCCTGCTGGTTCAGGCTCTCGACCAGCGGCCAGAACTCGGCACCCAACTGCTCCTTGAGCGGCTGCACCAGCCATTCCGGCAGGTTGTGGCGATGCCGCTCCAGCAAGTCAGCTGGGTTGATCGCATCGCACTGGTCCAGCCAGTTTTTTTCCTGGTCGGTCAACGCGCTCTTGAGGCAGTCGCGCGGGCCGTG
>DATMBW010000308.1:0-4388 GCA_035559095.1 Ramlibacter sp. | reverse complement strand
TAGCTCGTAACGGTAATCTTCGCGCGCTCCAGCGCGGTGATTTCCTCGGCGCTGTAGCCGAGTTCGCGCAGCAAGGCGGCGCCATGCTCGCCCAGCCGCGGCGGATCCAGCCGGACGCCCGGACGCTCGCCGCCCAGCATTAGCGGCAGCAACGGCACCACGGTTTTTCTCCCATCGGGCAAGCTCAGCGGTGCCAAGCCTGCGGTTTGGCGCAGGTGCGGATCGTCGAAAAGCTGTTCGGGCCGGGTGATCGGCGCGAACGGCAGAGCATTGCGCTCGAAGATCGCGCTGAGTTCGGTTGCGCTGCGGTCCGCCAGGCGCGAGCGAAGGATCGGGATCAGCCAGTCGCGCGCCAACACCCGGTCGTTGTTGGATTTCAACCGCGGGTCCGCCTTCAGGTCGCCGAACCCGAAGGCGTCGCAGAACAGCGCCCACTGCGTGTCGCTCACGGCCGCGAGGAAGATCTGCTCGCCCTCTTTCACGGTAAACACGTCGTACACCCCCCAGGCGGAAATGCGGCCCGGCATCGGCGCGGCCGGCTTGCCCGTCACGGCGAACTGCATCATGTGCTGCGCCACCAGGAACACGTTGTTCTCGAAGAGGGCGCTTTGCACCTCCTGGCCTTTGCCCGTCTTCTCGCGCAGGGCCAGCGCCGCCATGGCGCCAATGGCGCCGAACATCCCGCCCATGATGTCGTTCACGCTGGTGCCCGCGCGCAGCGGATCCCCGGGGCGGCCGGTCATGTAGGCCAGGCCGCCCATCATCTGAACCACTTCGTCCAGCGCGGTGCGGTGATCGTACGGGCCGGGCAGGAAGCCCTTATGGCTGACGTAGATCAGGCGCTCGTTGAGGCGGGACAGGCTGGCGTAGTCCAGGCCCAGCTTCGCCATCGTGCCGGGTTTGAAGTTTTCGCTCACCACATCCGCGGTCGCGACCAAGCGCAGAGCCGCCTCCCTGCCTTCGGGCGATTGCAGGTCCAGCGCGATGCTCTTCTTGTTGCGGTTGAACATGGGGAAAAAGCCCGCACCCGAGCCCAGCAGGCGGCGTGTGTTGTCGCCGGCCACGGGCTCGACCTTGATCACTTCGGCGCCCAGGTCGGCCAGCACCATGCCGCAGGTCGGACCCATCACCATGTGGGCGAACTCGACGACCCGGATGCCTTCGTACGGAAGTTTGTCGTCACGCAAGGGCGGCCCCCGCATGATGCCTTGGCAAACCGGCTTCGATGAGCTTGCTTGTCTGTTGCATGTTCTGTAAGATAGAACTAAGTTCTTTCTTGTGAAATGGTCGCC
The DNA here is from genome assembly GCA_035559095.1 of Ramlibacter sp. Lineage (GTDB taxonomy): Bacteria > Pseudomonadota > Gammaproteobacteria > Burkholderiales > Burkholderiaceae_C > Ramlibacter. The sequence goes on along the minus strand of DATMBW010000308.1, from coordinate 3,096 downwards.
GAGTCCGGCCTTCGTGTCAAGCCCGCATCGATCTCCCATGCCGCGCAAAGCCCAAACCCCGTCCCTGGCCGCCGGTGACGCCGCGCCCGGCGGGGCCGCCGCCGTGGATCGCGCCCTGTCCTTGCTTGGCGCCTTCCGCGCCGGCGAAGCGGCGCTGCCGCTGGCCGAGCTCGCACAACGGACCCGCCTGTACAAGAGCACGGCGCTGCGCCTGCTGGCTTCGCTCGAGCATGCGCGGCTGGTGCAGCGGCTGGAGGATGGCCGTTACGCCCTGGGCAACGAAGTGGCCAGGTTGCACGCGATCTATGCGGCTTCGTTTTCGCTGGATCACGTGGTCGTGCCGGAGCTGCGCCGGCTGGTGCAGGCCACCGGTGAAAGCGCCGCCTACCACGTGCAACAGGGACAGGGCGCCGACGCGGTGCGCCTGTGCCTGTACCGGGTCGATTCGCCGCACCCGGTGCGCGACCACATCCGCGCGGGCGACGTGCTGCCGCTCGCGCGCGGTACCGGCGGGCGCGTGCTGACGGCGTTCGATGCCGCGCGGGCCAGGAGCGCAAGCGCGGCCGATCGCAAACTGCTCGCCGGCATCCGCGAACGCGGCTACTACGCGGCGACCGGGGACCGGCTGGCGGAAGTGGCCGGCATTTCAGCGCCGGTATTCCACGCCGACGGAACGATCGCCGCGGCGGTGACGCTGACCATGCCCAGCCATCGCTTTGACGAGCGCTATGTCAAGCCGGTGCTGCAGGCGGCGCGGCGGCTCAGCGGGACGGTTTGAGCCGCATTGTTTGAAGCGAGCCAAGGTGGTTCGCCACGAATTATGCTCATTTTGGTCATGGATTAATCGCTCATCGCGCTGTTAATTGACGGCAAAGTATCAAATAAAGTACAGCCATGGAAAAACCCAAGGCCGTCCTGTTCGATGCTTACGGCACGCTGTTCGACGTGTACAGCGTGGGGCTGCTGGCCGAGCAGCTGTTTCCAGGCCACGGCAACGCCTTGAGCGTGCTGTGGCGCGACAAGCAGATCGAGTACACGCGGCTGGTCACGACCAGCAATCACGGCGAGCATTACCAGCCCTTCTGGGAACTGACGCGCGCCGGCCTGCGCTATGCCTGCAAGCGCCTCGCGCTGGAACTGACGCCCGGAAATGAAGAGCGCCTGATGAACCAGTACCGCCACCTTTCGGCCTTTCCGGAAAACAGGGAAGTGCTGGCCGGGCTGAAAGCCAAGGGTGTCGTCACGGGCATCCTGAGCAACGGCGACCCCGAGATGCTGCGGGTCGCGGTGCGCAGCGCGGAACTCGAAGGACTACTCGATCACGTGCTCAGCGTCGATGGCGTGCGTAAATACAAGACCCATCCCGACGTCTATGCGCTGGGGCCGCGAGCGACCGGACTGGACGCGAAACAAATCGCCTTCGTCAGCTGCAACGCCTGGGACGCGCTGGCCGCGACCTGGTTCGGCTACCGCACGCTGTGGGTCAACCGCTACCAATTGCCGTTCGAGGAACTGGGCACCCAGCCCACGCGCACCGGCACCAGCCTGCGCGACGTCCTCGCTTTTTTCTGATCACTACCACACGGAGAGAAAATCATGACAGCACGCACCCGCGTTCACGGCCTGGAAGTAGCCACAGAGCTGCACCGCTTCATCGAGGACAAGGTGTTGCCCGGCACCGGAATCGACAGCGCCGCCTTCTGGAAGGGATTCGACGCGATCGTTTCCGACCTGGCGCCGAAGAACATCGCGCTGCTGGCCGAGCGCGATCGGCTGCAAAGCGAGCTGGACCGCTGGCACAAAGCCCATCCGGGGCCGATCGGTGACGCCGCGGCGTACCGCGGCTTCCTGGAAAAGATCGGCTACCTGGTGCCAGCGCCGGCCGGCGCCAAAGCCACGACCAACAACGTGGATGCCGAGCTGTCGCTGCAGGCCGGCCCGCAGCTGGTGGTGCCGATCCTGAACGCCCGCTACTCGCTCAACGCCGCCAACGCCCGCTGGGGCTCGCTGTACGACGCGCTCTACGGAACGGACGTGATCCCGGAGACGGGCGGTGCCGAGAAGGGCAGCAGCTACAACCCGGCGCGCGGCGCCAAGGTGATCGCCTTCGCGCGCGACTTCCTCGACCGCTCCGCGCCGCTGGCCGCCGGTTCGCACGCGGACGCCGCCGCCTATGCGATTGCGGGCGGCCGGCTCGCCGTGAAGTTGAAGAACGGTTCGGCCACCGCACTGAAGGACCCCGCGCAGTTCATCGGCCACCAGGGCGACGACAGCGCGCCGTCGTCGGTGCTGTTGCGCAACAACGGCATCCACATCGACATCCAGATCGACCGCAACTCGGCGATCGGTCGCACCGACGCCGCCGGCGTCAGCGACGTGGTCATGGAAGCGGCGCTGTCAACCATCCTCGACCTGGAGGATTCGGTGGCGGTGGTGGACGCCCAGGACAAGGTACTGGCATACAGCAACTGGCTGGGCATCCTGCAAGGCACGCTGACCGAGCAGGTCACCAAGGGCGGCAAGACCTTCACGCGCGGACTGAACCCGGACCGCAAGTACAAGGCGGGCATCGGGGCCGGCGCCCAGGCCGCCGGCGGCGAAGTGACGCTGCACGGCCGTTCGCTGCTGTTCGTGCGCAATGTCGGCCACTTGATGACCAACCCGGCCGTCCTGTATGGCGGCGGCAAGGAAATCCCCGAGGGCATCCTCGACGCCGTGGTCACGACGGCCATCGCGATCCACGACCTCAAGGGCCGCGGCGCCAACGGCCTGCGCAATTCGCGCACCGGCTCGGTCTACATCGTCAAGCCCAAGATGCATGGCCCGAAGGAAGTGGCGTTCGCCTGCGAACTGTTCGCGCGGGTCGAAGCCATGCTCGGCCTGCCGGCCAACACCGTCAAGCTCGGCATCATGGACGAGGAGCGCCGCACCAGCGTCAACCTCAAGGCCTGCATCGCCGAGGCCGCAGCCCGCACCGCGTTCATCAACACCGGCTTCCTCGACCGCACCGGCGACGAGATGCATACCGCCATGCACGCGGGCCCGATGATCCGCAAGGGCGACATGAAGACCAGCGCCTGGATTCAGGCCTACGAG
>DATMBW010000307.1:0-3999 GCA_035559095.1 Ramlibacter sp. | reverse complement strand
GTTTTGCAGTGGTCTCCGCCTTGGCCTTCATGCGCGCGTCGCGAACCTACGAACCGGACGCCGCCCGCGCGGCATGCCCGTCCGACGCCCCGGCTGCGAACGTCGCCCCGCAGGGCGCGGCCGCCTGAACATGACCCACTGATTTCTGGAGCAAGAGAATGAACGGATCGATGATGCAGCAACCGCTGCTGATTTCGTCGCTGCTGACGCACGCGGAGCGGCACCACGGCGAGCAGGAAGTGGTGTCGCGCCGGGTCGAAGGCGACATCCACCGCTACACCTACCGTGACCTCGGGGCGCGGGCTCGGCGCATGGCCAATGCGCTGGCCGCCCATGGCATCGGTTTCGGCGACCGCGTGGCGACGCTGGCCTGGAACGGCTATCGCCACATGGAGCTGTACTACGCCGTGTCCGGATCCGGCGCGGTGCTGCACACGCTCAATCCACGGTTGCACCCCGACCAGGTGGTGTGGATTGCCGATCACGCGCAAGACCAGGTGATGTTCTTCGACCTGTCGTTCCTGCCGCTGATCGAGGCAATCGCCGGCCGGGTGAAGACCATCAAGGCCTTTGTCGCGATGACCGGCCGCGCCCACATGCCGGTGCAATGCGCCGTGCCCAACCTGCTGTGTTACGAGGATCTGGTCGACTCGCATTCCCCGGAATTCCAATGGCCCGCCTTCGACGAGGACACCGCCAGTTCGCTTTGCTACACCTCCGGCACCACCGGCAACCCCAAGGGCGCGCTGTACAGCCATCGATCGACGGTGCTGCACACCTATGCCATCGCGCTGCCGGATTCGCTGAACTGCTCGGCCCGCGACACCATCCTGCCGGTGGTGCCGATGTTCCACGTCAACGCCTGGGGCCTGCCCTACGCGGCCTGCATGGTGGGCGCCAAGCTGGTGTTCCCAGGTCCGTTCCTCGACGGCAAGAGCCTCCATCAGCTATTCGAGTCCGAGGGCGTCACGGTGTCGGCGGGCGTGCCCACGGTATGGCAAGGCCTGCTGGCCTACGTCGAGGCCAATCACCTCGAATTCCGGACGATGCGCCGAACGGTCATCGGCGGCTCGGCCTGCCCGCCCGCAATGATGCGCGCCTTTCAGGAGCGCTACAACGTGAATGTGCTGCACGCCTGGGGCATGACCGAGATGAGCCCGCTCGGAACTGCCTGCGCGCTCAAGCCGAAGCACCTGTCGCTGTCGCCGCAGGAGCGGCTCGCGGTCCAGGCCAAGCAGGGCCGGGTGGTGTTCGGCGTCGACATGAAGATCGTGGATGACGAGGGGCGAGAGCTGCCGCACGACGGCCAGGCGTCCGGCGAGCTGTTGGTGCGCGGCCCGTGGATCATCAAGGAATACTTCAAGGAATACGCCAATGGGGAGGGCGGCGGTCCGCTCGTGGACGGCTGGTTCCCCACCGGGGACGTCGCCACCATCGACCCGGACGGCTTCATGCAGATCACCGACCGCAGCAAGGACGTGATCAAGTCCGGCGGCGAATGGATCGGCTCGATCGACCTGGAAAACATCGCCATGGCGCACCCCGCTGTCGCCATGGCCGCGTGCATCGCGGCACGCCACCCGAAGTGGGACGAACGCCCGCTGCTGGTGGTGGTCACGAAGCCAGGTGCCCAGTTGACGCGCGACGCGCTGATCGCCTATTACGAGGGAAAGATCGCCAAGTGGTGGACGCCCGACGACGTGGTGTTCGTCGACGCGATCCCACTGGGCGCCACCGGCAAGATGCAGAAGAACAAGCTGCGCGACCAGTTCCGCGAACATCTGCTACCCACCGTCTGACATGTTGCTGGCCGCCCGCTTTCCCTCCTGGGTCGAGCGCAGCCGCGCTCTGGCGCCCGGCGTGCTGGCCTGCGCCGTTGTCGGCGCCGCCGCGGGCTTTCTTTCGGAGCACTACGGCGCGCCGGTGATGCTGTTCGCTCTGCTGCTCGGCATGGCGATGAACTTCCTCTCGACCGAAGGGCCGTGCCAGCCGGGCATCGAGTTCACCGCAAGGCAGGTGCTGCGCATCGGCATCGCACTGCTGGGCCTGCGCATCACGCTCGCGCAGGTGGCCGCGCTGGGCTGGGGGCCGGTGGGGCTGGTCGTGCTGTCGGTGGTGCTGACGATCGCCGTTTCCATGGCCGCCGCGCGCTTGCTGGGCTTCCAGGGCCTGTTCGGGCTGCTGACGGGCGGCGCCACGGCGATCTGCGGGGCGTCCGCGGCGCTGGCATTGTCCGCCGCCTTGCCAAACCACCCGATGAAGGACAAGGCCACGCTGTTCACCGTGATCGTCGTGTCGGCTCTGTCCACGCTGGCGATGGTGGCCTACCCCACGCTGGCGCGGGCCTTGGGGCTGGACGAGCAACACGCCGGAATCTTCCTGGGTGCCACCATCCATGACGTGGCGCAGGTGGTGGGCGCGGGCTACAGCCTGTCCAACCCCACCGGCGACGTCGCCACGCTGGTCAAGCTGATGCGCGTCGCCATGCTGCTGCCGGTGATCGTGTTCGCCGCCATGCTCACGCGCCATCGCGGCGATGCGGCCGGCATCGAGCGACCGCCGCTGCTGCCATGGTTTGCGGTGGCGTTCGCGTTGCTGGTGGCGATCAACAGCACAGGCTGGGTGCCACGCGCCGTGCAGGGCGCGGGCAACGACATTTCGCGCTGGTGCCTCGTCGCAGCGATCGCCGGCATCGGCATGAAGACGCACCTGAAGGAACTGGCGACCGTCGGCTTGAAACCGGTGGCGCTGATGGTGGGCGAGACGCTGTTTCTCGCCGTGCTGGCCCTGGCGCTGCTGCGCTGGGTGGCTTGAACTAGACTGAATGAGGACTCCCATGGCCCTGACCGCTACCAGCTTCAACTTGAATCGCCGCTCGCTGCTGGCTGGCGCAGCCCTGTCGATGATCGGCGTGTCCGCAGGTGCACAAGCCTGGCCGAGCAAGCCGATCCGCCTGATCGCCGCCGGTCCGGCCGGCGGCAGCGCCGACATCGTCGCGCGCCTGGTCGCCGACCCGCTATCGCGCGCGCTGGGCCAGCCGGTGATCGTCGAGCCGAAGCCGGGTGCGGCAGGCGCCATCGCGGTGGGCGAACTGCTGCAGGCGCAGCGCGACGGCCACACCATGATGGTGGGCGTGAATTCGCTGGTGAGCGAGATCCCCCACATCGTGAAGCTGCGCTGGGACATGAGCAAGGAGATCAAGCCGGTGGCCGAACTCGCGCGCGGCGGCCTGGTGCTGGTGGGCCATCCTTCCGTGCCGGCGAAAAACCTGGCCGAGCTGGTCGCCCATGCCAAGGCCAATCCCGGCAAGCTGAACTACGCCTCATACAGCCCGGGCACGCTGTCGCACGTGCTGGGACTGCTGTTGAACCAGGCCGCCGGCATCGAGCTCACGCATGTCGGCTACAAGGGCTCGACGCCCGCGCTGGCCGACGTGATGGGCGGCCATGTGCCGCTGATGTTCGACGGCCTGGCCACCTCGCTGCCGCTGATCAAGGGCGGCAAGATCAGGGCCTTTGCCGTCAGCTCGCCCAAGCGCGCGCCGCAGCTGCCCGACGTGCCGACCTTCCAGGAGCTGGGCTACCCGCAGCTCGACGCCATCGCCTGGCTGGGCCTGTGGGCAACGCCGGACGTTCCCGCCGCCGTGCAAACCCGCGTGCGCGAAGCCGTCCTGAAAGCCCTGGCCGATCCCGCCATGCGCACGCGCATGCTCGACACCGGTTTCGAAGCCGGCCTGCCGCGCGGCCAGGACGAGATGGCCGCAGGATTGAAGGCCGACTACGAGCGCGTGGGGGCGGTGTTGAAGGCGATCGGCTTCAAGCCGGAGTAGCTTTTGACCGTCAAGAAATGTGTGCGGCGCGAGATAAACGTTTCCGCTGTTGAGCGTGCGCGGTTTCAGCTTGTCGAGCTTGCTTGCTTCATAGGAGCGCAGGGCTCGCGGCATACGAGCAGGATACAAAGTGATGGCCTGCTGCAGTCAAGCCGATACCGGCGCTGCCG
>DATMBW010000306.1:0-19199 GCA_035559095.1 Ramlibacter sp. | reverse complement strand
ACGGCTTCCGGCCGGCGTGACTCGCAGGAATTATGCATTCATGTGGCCCGGCGTGCGGGGCATGGTCAACGGTGACGCATCTGTCGGAAAAAGATGTAGCGCCTGACCACCCAATGCACGTAGCTGATCCGCCAGGGGCGCAGGAGATACGCGGGCGTCGGGTCTCTGCACAACAGGGGACGACCGACACAAAGCGAAACAACCACTTACGCAGTGAGCAGTTTGCTGGCCGCTCATAGTGCTCGAGCCATATGCCCACACCGCTCTATCCCTCGCTGTACCAGGTCAACACGCGCGTCTGGTTGACGCGGTTGTCGCAGACGCTCGGCCGGCCCGCGACGCTCGACGACATACCGGACGGCGAGCTCGATCGCCTGGCGGCGATGGGGTTCGACTGGATCTGGCTCCTCAGCGTGTGGCGCACCGGCCCGGCCGCCCAGCAGATTTCACGCGCGAATGCGCAGTGGCGTCACGAGTTTCAGGAGACGCTGCCCGACCTGCGCGAGGACGACATCGCCGGCTCGGGATTTGCGATTACGGGCTACACCGTCCATCCCGGTTTGGGCGGCGACGCGGCATTGGCGCGGATCCGGCAACGCCTCCGGGATCGCGGCCTGCGGCTGATGCTCGATTTCGTCCCCAATCACACGGCGCCGGATCATCCGTGGGTCGAAGAACACGCGGAGTACTACGTCGCCGGCACCGAGTCCGATCTGGCGCAGGCGCCGCAGAACTACACACGCGTCAAGCGGCGGCACGGCGATCGTGTGCTGGCGTTCGGGCGCGACCCGTACTTTTCTGGCTGGCCCGACACGCTGCAGCTCGATTACAGCAATCCGGCGACGCAAGAGGCGATGCGGGGCGAGCTCCTCAGAATTGCCGGACAGTGCGACGGGGTGCGGTGCGATATGGCCATGCTCATTCTCCCCGACGTCTTCGAGCGCACCTGGGGTCGTCGGGCTCCGCTTTTCTGGCCCGAAACGACGGGGCGCGTCCGCGAACTGGTTCCGGGGTTCTGCTTCATGGGCGAAGTCTATTGGGACCTCGAATGGATCATGCAGCATCAGGGCTTCGACTACGCGTATGACAAGCGCCTCTATGATCGCCTGCGCGAGGGCCGCGCCCGCCCAGTGCGGGAGCATCTGCTCGCGGGCCTCGATTATCAGGACAAGCTCGCGCGCTTCATGGAGAATCACGACGAGCCGCGGGCGGCCGCTACGTTCGAACCGCAGAAGCACCAGGCCGCCGCCATCGTCACCTATCTGTCGCCCGGTCTGCGGTTCTTTCACCAAGGTCAGTTCGAGGGCCGCAGGAAGCGCATTTCACCCCATTTGGTGCGGGCCCCAATTGAACCAACCGATGAAGCCGTGCTGCGGTTCTACGAACGGCTGCTGTCCGTGCTGCGGGACGCCACCGTTCGTGATGGTTCCTGGCGTCTGCTCGAATGCGTGCCCGCGTGGGACGGCAACTGGACGTGGGACTGTTGCATCGCGTGGATGTGGACTGGACAGACGGGGGACCAACGATTCGTGGTGATCAACTACGCGGGGAATCAGAGCCAGTGTTACGTCCGCCTGCCGGCCCCATGCGCCGGCGTCCTGCGCTTCAGGGATGTGATGGGCGCGCTCACCTTCGATCGGGACGGCCACGACCTCGACGCGCGCGGCCTCTATCTGGACATGCCGCCGTGGGGCCATCACGTCTTCGAGGTGACCGCCGGGTGATCGGCGGTCAGCGTCACTCTGGCCGTCCGATGACCAGTGATGGCCGAGCTGCGGGCAATTGAGTGGTCGAGGTTGCGTTGATGCTGCCCAGCTTGTTGTTGCCTCCGCAGGGCTGTTGTCGCGGCACGAGGCTCATCCACGCGGGGCGCATGTCTGTCCATCCAGCCTTCCCGCGGCGTCGATGACGGAGTAATGTGTGTTCCGGTGGGGGCCCAAGCGCTGTGCCTCGGCTCACGGGGACGGCGCCAGCCCCGTTGCTTCGTCTTTCGTGGAGGTCCCCATGAAGACTTTGACCACGCTGGCCCGCGCGCTGTCCTTCACGCTCATTGCATCGGCGACTCTGTTCGCCGGGGCCGGGGCGTCGGCCGCGGAAGGTGGCGGACCGATCGTCATCCCGAAGACCGGTGCGCGTTGCGTCAACGATCCGCATTGCCATAACCGGTGGCACCCCGCCATCCCCCGCGCCGCGACTGCGAAGCCCGGCGACGTCATCGTCTTCGGCACCCGCGACGCCTTCGACCACTCGCTGGACCGCAATTCGACCCCCGCCGACGTCGTGGCGTTGAACCTGAACCTCGTCCATCCGCTCACGGGCCCGCTGTTCGTGGAAGGTGCCAAGGCGGGTGACGTGCTCGCCGTCACGCTGCTCGACGTCGCGCCCGATTCGTTCGGCTACACGATCGTCGTGCCGGGCTTCGGCTTCCTGCGCGACGTCTTTCCCGACCCGTTCATCGTCCGCTGGGAGCTGAGCCGCCAGGGCGCCACGTCGATCGACATGCCCGGCGTCAACGTCCGCTTCGACGGATTCATGGGAACCATCGGCGTTGCCCCGGGCCCGAGCCAGGCGGACGCCTGGTTCCAGCGCGAGGCCAACCTCGCCGCGGCCGGCGGCTTCGTGCTCGTGCCGCAGCCGCTCGACGCGCTACCGGCGGCCGTGTGCGGCCCGAGCGGCACGCACAAGGACCGCTGCCTGCGCACCATCCCGCCGCGCGAGAACGGCGGCAACATGGACGTGAAGCAGATGCAGGTGGGCACCACGCTGCTGCTGCCCTGCTTCGTCGATGGCTGCCTCCTGTCCATCGGCGACGTCCACTTCGCGCAAGGCGACGGCGAAGTCTCCGGCACGGCCATCGAGATGGATGCGACGGTGAGGGTGAAGGTGGACGTGCACAAGGGAGGGGCCGCGCAGGTCAAGCAGCCGCAGTTCGCTGGCGGCGCGCAACTGAAGCGGCTGGCACCGCGCGCCTTCCACGCCACCGTGGGCTTTCCGCTGAAGCCCGCCGGCCTCGTCCCCCCGACGCACGCCTACCTGGACGGCACCAAGATCGGCCCGCTCACCAACCTGTCCGAGGACGTCACGCTCGCGGCGCGCGACGCCCTGCTGCAGATGATCGACTGGCTGGTGAACAACAAGGGCCTCACGCGGCAACAGGCGTATGCCTTGTCCAGCGTCGCCGTCGACCTGCGCATCAGCAATCTGGTCGACACGCCCAACTTCGCCGTCTCGGCCATCCTGGACCTCGGCGTGTTCGAGCGAGCGCGCGGTCATCGCGGCGATGACGACTAGGGCCTGTTCACACTGTTTTTGGCAGATGCGTTGCGAGTCAAAAGGGTCCAGTGCTAGGCGCGTCGGCGCAGCCGCACTGACGTGCGGCAAGCCGGCGCAACAACGCAATGGGCCCTTTTGACTCGCAACCCGGAGGGAACGTGGTCAGAACCGCGCCACTCGTTGTTGCACTCCTAGCCAAGGCGTCCAGCCTTGGCGTCGTCGCGCGCCTAGATTGGCGCGGTTCTGACCACGTTCGCACTGCCAAAAACAGTGTGAACAGGCCCTAACGTGCGACGCCGTCCGGTGCTGCGCGCGCTGGGAGCGGGCGCTGCCGTGCTGCTACTGGGCGGTCATTCGCCCTATCGCCAATGGGAGGTGTTTCGCAAGGCGCGGCTGGTGTTGCTGGTGAGCGCCGCCGATGCATTGGCGGTGCGGCTCGCGCAGTCGCTCGTGGGCCTGTACGCGCAGCGCCTGCCGGAAAGTCGCGCCACGGTCGCCAGGGCGCGCGACACCAACGACCTGGTCCGCCTCGTCGCCAGCAAGCAGCTCGAGGTCGCCTTGCTGCCCGAGAGCCAGGCGCACGCCGTCCTGACCGGCGCCGAGCCCTTCAGCGACAACGGCCGGGTCGAGCTGCGAGCCCTGGCGGCGCTGGGCGACCACCTCCTGGTCTGTCTCGACGGCGTATCGACGGGCGTGGCCTACAAGCTGGTCGAGGCGCTGGCCGATGGCTGGCGCACGCTGGACCCATCGCTCGTGCGCGACGCGCAGGGCCCCCGGCCGGCGCCCGCGGTGCGCGTGCCGCTGCATCCCGGCGCAGTCGAGTTCTACCGGGACCACGACTGATCCGCGGCCGCCACCACGGCGGCGCTGTCAATGCGTGCGTGCAATCGTAGGAGAGATATATGAGGAAACTCATTGCGTCCACATTTACATCACTGGACGGTGTCATGCAGGCACCAGGAGGACCGACCGAAGACCCAACCGGAAATTTCACGTTAGGTGGTTGGCTGTTCGCTTTCGGGGACGCAGGGATGGATCTTTCTGCGGCAGGTTTCGATGGTAAAGATCGAGAGCTTGTACTGGGTCGCAAGACCTACGAAATATTCGAGGCATATTGGCCTTACCAACCAGAGGATGATCCGCTTGCCCGGACGCTCAATGCAGCAAGAAAGCATGTGGCGTCCCGCACTTTGAAGTCATTGCAATGGAACAATTCGTCGGTACTTGGCGGTGACATTGTTTCAGCCATTACCGCGCTCAAGGTTCAGCCCGGACACGACCTTCAAATCATTGGCAGCGGCAATCTGATTCAGACGCTGCAAGCCGCATCGCTCATTGACGAATACAACGTATGGACGTACCCGGTAGTTCTTGGCCGTGGAAAGCGATTGTTTGAAAATGGTGCAAGGCCATGTGCACTTCGGCTCGTGGCTTCGAAGGTTTCAACGACTGGCATTGTGATGAGCACCTATGTTCCAGCCGGAGATATTCAGCTTGGCTCGCTTAGCCAGGCCGAGCCAAGCGCGAAAGAATTGACCCGGCGCGCCAAGATGGCTACAGATGCGACGTGAATATGCTGTCTACAAACTGTGTGCGCTAACAAAGAAAGAGTTCCTCTGCTGATCGCGCTCTGCCTCGCGCTCGCCGGCGTGGCGCGTGCGGAGGACTGGTCGGCATGGCAGCGCGCCTACGATCCGGCGACGCACACACGCTTCATTCCCGTCGAGCTTTGGACTGGCGCGCCTTGGGACGGCACACAGGAGATCCACATGGCGCCCGCGGCGCTCGAGTTCGGACGGCGAGGAGACAAGAACATCACGGGGCCGACGACGTGGAACGGCATGCAGGTCTACGAGCGCCTGAACCGCGACAAGCTTCAGCGGTTCGCCATCCGCGACGACCGGACGGGCCTCGGCCGTGTCTCCGACTCGCGCTATCCGCAGCTCGGCTGCCGTGGCGAGGTGAAATTTCCGCTCGGCCACTGGAAGCAGGGCGAGGTGCGCGAGTACCAGCTCGACTGCGCGGGCGGCAAGCGGCCGCTCAAAGTGACGATCGAGGAGATCGACTTTGTCTACGACGGCGTGCCGCACTCGCTGCGCTTCCACTGGCTCTTCATGGAAGGGCGCGGCCGCGGCACCGATATGCGCTACGTATACAGCCCGCTGCGCGGGCTGGTCGACGTGCAGGGGAACGAGTAGCGATGCAGCTGCTCGCTGCGGTTTCAACGCCAAGACGTAACAACAGCTTCAACTCGGGACTGGCTTCTCCTTCGCGAAAGGTGCTGAAAATGACGATTGAGTTCTTTGCAGAGAGCAATGTGGGTACACGAACGCTGCCGCGCTCGCTGGCGACGAAGGCTGGTGACTTCGTCTTTGTGGGCGGCCAAGTAGCCAGGGACGAAAACGGCAACCTGATCGCTGGTGGGATTGAAGCTCAAACGCGCCAGACGATGAAAAATGTCGCTCAGGCACTTGCATTGGCCGGTTGCACCCTCGAGGACGTGGTGAAGACCATGGTCTGGCTCGATGACGCACGCGACTTCGATGAATTCAATCGTGTTTATGGTGAGTTCTTCCCTGGAAATAGGCCGACGCGCTCGACAATACAGGCGAGAAACATGGTCGACACCAAGATTGAGATCGAGGTCGTTGCCTACAAGTCATGAGCGGCCTGTCTGAGACGAGGCCAATTGCCGCCTGACACGTCAATGAAATGGACCGTTTACCGGCGGGCTTCACGCTCTACGGGGCGATCAGTCTCCCGGGCGGAGTGCAGCCACCGCCGCGTGATGCTGGCGTTGCTGGCCTTCATCGCCGCGATCGGCCTTTTCCATGGGTTCGCGTCCGTGGTGTCCGCCGCTCTGGAAGACCGCATAGAGAACCAAACCGAGTGGTGGGGCTCGCTGGCCTTGACCCTGAACTTCGTGACGATGGCATTGCTGTGGCGGCGCTGGGGGTTGGTAGCGACAATCGGCCTGCAGCGAGCTGGGCGCTGAGAATGGCGCAGGCGGACTTGCACACCGATCAGCCATAGGCCATGCCGATGAAGCTCACAGTCGTTCCTCTCACGCCGGATCGCTGGCCCGACCTCGAAGCGATTTTCAATGCCAGGGGCTGCTCGGTCGCTCGCGGCTGCTGGTGCATGGCCTACCGGCTCAGCGGCTCACGCCAACCATTGCCGCCGGGAACGACCCGCGCTCAAGCGAATCGCGCCGGGCTCAAGGCGCTCGCCGATGCCGGCAATCCGCCGGGGCTCATCGGCTATCGTGACAAGGTCCCAGTCGGCTGGGTCTCCATTGGTCCGCGCGAGGAGTACGCCAAGCTCAGGCGCTCACCCGTGATGAAAGCTGTCGATGAACAACCCGTCTGGTCAGTCGTCTGCTTTGTCGTGCCGTCGGAGTACCGCGGCCAGGGTGTGGCACAGGCGCTGCTCAACGGAGCCGTTGCCTACGCCAAACAACAGGGGGCCACGCTGGTTGAGGCCTATCCTGTCGACAAGCCTCCTCGTTCCAAAGACGACGACATGTGGTTCGGCGCAAAGTCCATGTACGACAAGGCTGGTTTCAAGGAAGTGGCGCGCCGCAAGCCGCACAGGCCGATCGTCCGCCTCAAACCTGTCTGAGTCGCCGATCGACCCTGCCTTTGCCGGAGCCTATGTATCGCACTCACAATCCTCAGTTCCGTTGGCATTCGTGCGCTCAACGGCCTCACGTTGCCAGCTTTGCGCTGAACGACCAGGCTCGAGTATTCTTGACCCCACCGTCATTCAGGACACCCCGCGCCATGTCGAATTCGAAGCACCCAGCCGCCAGTCGCGCACTCGATGTCGCACTCCATCCGAAGCAAACGAACTATCCAGAGCCGTTCGCCTCACTTGTCAGGGGAAGAGAGAAGAGGCGTCTCGGCGATTCGTTCGGCCTCACAAACTTCGGGGTCAACCTCACGCGCTTGAGACCCGGAGCAATCTCGTCGGTACGCCACAGCCATACCAAGCAAGACGAGTTCGTCTACATACTCGAGGGCTGCCCCACCCTCGTGACCAACAGTGGGCCAACCAAGCTTGGGCCGGGCATGTGCGCCGGATTCAAGGCCGGTAGCGGCGACGCGCATCAGCTCAAGAACGAAACGACTGAAGATGTGTGGTACTTGGAAGTCGGTGATCGGACACCCGGAGACCAAGCGACGTATCCGGATGATGATCTCGCTATCGTTGTTACTCAAGGCGCCTATGCCTTTAGCCGCAAGGATGGCTCGTTGTACGAATGAACTCGGAGACAAGGACGGCTAACCGCTCCATGGAGGCACAGCTTGCCAGCTACAGCTGTCAAGCTGTGCCCCATCGAGGTTATTGCACAGCTTCGCCGGATCTAGCCCATCATTTGCGCGTCCCTCAAGTGGGGGCTGATGCGTAACTCTCTCAAGCGTTCCCTGCTAGAGTGAATGCGGCTCCTAAGTTCTGGAGGCTGCCATGCTGGAGAAGTTTGCGCGCTATCCACTCATGTTCGGCCCAACGCCGATTGAGAAGCTGAATCGCCTGTCGGCGTGCCTCGGTGGCCGTATCGAGCTCTATGCCAAACGAGAGGATTGCAATTCCGGACTCGCGTTTGGCGGCAACAAGATCCGCAAGCTGGAATACATCGTTCCCGATGCCATTGCCTCGCATGCGGACACGCTGGTCAGCATCGGTGGCGTCCAGTCAAACCATACGCGCCAGGTTGCGGCCGTCGCTGCCAAACTCGGCATGAAGTGCCGTCTCGTGCAGGAAAGCTGGGTTCCATTCCAGGATGCGGTCTACGACCGGGTCGGGAATATCCTGCTGAGCCGGGTGATGGGAGCGGAGGTTGAACTCGTCAACGAAGGTTTCGATATCGGCATCCGCCAGAGCTGGGAGAGGGCGCTGGAAGACGTGAAGGCGAAAGGAGGCAAACCGTACGCCATTCCCGCCGGTGCCTCCGTGCACAAATATGGCGGTCTTGGCTATGTCGGCTTCGCCGAAGAAGTACGCGGGCAAGAGTCCACGATGGGGATCAAATTTGACTTCATCATCGTCTGCACCGTGACCGGTTCCACGCATGCGGGCATGCTGGTGGGATTTGCCAAGGATGGCCGCGCGCGCAAGGTGATTGGTATCGACGCCTCCGCCACACCTGAACAGACCAGGACTCAAGTCTTGGCAATCGCCAGGAATACGGCCGATCTTGTCGAGCTTGGCCAGGAAATCACGGCAGACGATGTGATCCTCAGGGAAGAATACGCCTATCCGGCCTATGGCATTCCGTCGGAAGAAACCAATGAAGCCATTCGGTTGTGCGCTCGCATGGAAGGCATGATGACCGACCCGGTCTATGAGGGGAAATCCATGCAAGGCCTCATCGATCTCGTCCGCAAGGGTTTTTTCCCGGATGGGTCGAAGGTTCTGTACGCCCATCTCGGCGGTGTGCCAGCGATCAACGCGTACAGCTATATCTATCGAAACGGCTGATGCGCCGCACGGGCGCTGACATGGCGATGCGTCAGCGCGCCAGCGCCTCCTTCACTTCGCGCCCCAGTTCGATCACGGCCATCGCGTAGTAGCTCGACCAGTTGTAGCGTGTGATGACGTAGAAGTTGTCGGTGCCGGCGACGTACTGCGGTTCGGCGTCGCCGTTTTGCAGCTCCACCAGCGCGAGCGATCCCTTGTGGTCCAGCGCGGGTCCTTCGAGCACGGCACCCTTGGCGATCAAGCTGGCCACGGTGAACGTGGGCAGGATGTCGGGCGCCAGCAGGGCCTCCTTGTCGAGCCGGCCGGCGTCGAAACTCACCGGGTAATGGGTGGGCATCCCAGCCTGCCAGCCATAACTCTTGAAATAATTGGCCACGGAGCCGATCACGTCGGCGCTGCTGCGCGCCAGGTCGACGCGCCCATCGGCGTCGAAGTCAACCGCCCAGCGGGCCAGGCTGCTGGGCATGAACTGCGGCATGCCCATGGCGCCGGCATAGCTGCCCAGCGGCTTGAGCGGGTCCGCATGAAGCTGGTCTTGCAGGACCAGGAAATGCTCCAGCTCACCGCGGAAATAATCGCTGCGCTCGGCCGCGCGCGGGTGCGAATCCGGGAAGTTGAAGGCCAGGGTCGCGAGCGCGTCGATCACCCGGAAATTGCCCATCTGCTGGCCGTAGATGGTTTCCACGCCGATGACGCCGACGATGATTTCGGCCGGCACGCCGTAATCCTTTTCAGCGCGCTCCAGCGCCTCCTGGTTGTCCTGCCAGAACCTCACGCCGGCATTGATGCGCACGGGGTCGATGAAGCGGCTGCGATAGACGCGCCAGTTCTTCGCCGTGCCCGCCGGGGCGGGCTGGATCAGCCTGGCCACGATGGGCAGGAACTGCGCCTGGCCCACGGCGCGCCGCACCCAGTCGCGCTCCAGGCCACGGCGCTCGGCCACCTGTTCGGCCCAGCCCATTGCCTCTTCATTGCCCGCGTACGGCACGCCGCGCTGGCCCGAGCGCTCGGTCGCGACGCGCTTGCGCGGCGCGGATTGCGTGCCGGCATGGACTGCAAGCGCGCTTGCAGCCAGGAACAAGGTAACGATGAGCAGGAGTCGGGGCATTCAGGTGGGCCAGGCAAGTTGCTTGAATTCGCGGTGCAGCGCAGTCAGGCTGGTGCCCGGGTTGCGGGCGTAGCGCTGCGTTTCGAGTTTGAGGAGCCAGTCTGCCAGTGCCTGCGCCCGGTTCCCGAAACGCGCTGTGACAAGGATGGCAATTTGACGCGGCGGCGCCGTCGCCGGCAGTTCCACGCCGGCCGCGCGCAGGCGCCGGCTGGCGTGGCCCAGCAACCTCAACCACGGATCATGCTGGCGCCGCTCCCATAGGGACCAGCCGACGCCGCACAAGGCCGCGAAGACGAGCAGCGCCAGCAGCAAGTAGCTGAGGTCCTCCCAATTGGGCGACCGGAAGCCCAGCCCCTTGAGCATGTCGAGCTGCTTGCTTTGCGTGTAGTTCAGGACCCACTGGTTCCAGCCGTTGTTCATCGCCTCCCAGGCCGAGCGCATTCCCGCCAACAGGCCGGGGGAGACTGTGCCCAGCGCCGTGGCGATCGCCCCGCGCGGGGCTTGCAGGCGCTGGAACGCACCGGTGCGGCCCGGCGCGACCACCGACGTCGGATCCACGCGCACCCAGCCGCGTCCCGACAGCCACACTTCGGTCCAGGCGTGCGCGTCGCTCTGCCGCACGATCCAGAAGCCATCCACGGGATTGCGCTCGCCGCCCTGGTATCCGGTGACGATGCGCGCCGGGATATCCATCGCGCGCATCAGCACCACGAAGGCCGATGCGATGTGTTCGCAAAAGCCCTCCTTGCGATCGAACCAGAACTCATCGGCCGAGTGCAAGCCATACACGCCGGGGTCCAGGGTATATTGGTACCTGCCACTGCGCAACCGGTCGAGCGCGGCCTGGACCAGGGCCGGTGGGCCGCCCCCGGCCAGCCGGGCATCGCCTCGCAGCTCGCCCGCCAGCGCCACAGTGCGCGGATTGAAGCCCGCCGGCAGGTCGAGGTATTGCGGCAGCACGGCCGCGGCGCTCTGGCGCGGCCCGTGTCGGAACAGCGGATGGCTTTCGGCGCTGTAGCGCAGCAGGTCGGTCACCGGCCGGTCGGCCACCCATTGCAGCTCGCCGGTCATCGCCACCTGGAAGCCGGGCACGGCCGGCGCCTTCGCGGCCGCGTCCAGGACGATGATCCAGGGCCGGTTGTTCGGCTCCATCGTCACTTCGTAGCGCACGCTTTCGCCCAGGACGTCGAGCTGCGCCAGGCCGGGCATGGCGGGCGAGAACCGCGATCCCGGGCGCGATTGCAGCGGCCGCCACTCGCGGCCGTCGAATGCGGCGAGCACGGGGCCGCGGAAATAGAGGTCGCTTTGCGGGGGGATCGCGGCCTGGAACTTCACGCGCATCGCGATCGATTCGTCCAGCGCGAGACTGGCGATGTTGCCCACCTGCATGCTGGCCGCCAGGCCGCTGCGGCCGCTCATCGCGTCGCTGGGAATGCCCCACAGCGGCGCCAGCCGCGGGAACAACACGAACAACACGGCCATGATGGGTGCTCCCAGGAGCGCCATCCAGCCGGCCGTGCGAGCGGCCCGTGCCAGCGGCGGCTTGCCGACCGGCATATGGGCGTTGACCAGGGCCGTGAGCAAACCCAGCAGCGCGACCAGCATGGCGGCGGCCGTGGCCAGCGACTGCGAAAAAAAGAAGTTCGTGAGCATCGTGAAGAAGCCCAGGAAAAAGATGACGAAGGCATCGCGCCGCGCCCGCAGCTCCAGGGTCTTGAGCGCCAGCAGGACCACGATGAGCGTCACTCCCGCGTCCCGGCCCAGCACGGTGCGGTGGGTGGCGATGGTTGCCCAAACGGTCACCACCAGCAGGCCCACCAGCCACCACTTGCCCGGCAGCGGCCGCGAGGCCACGGCGAGCCAGCCGCGCCACAGCAGCACGGCTGCGGCGAGCGCGCTGCACCACAGCGGAAGGTTGGTCACCTGCGGCAGGACCACCCAGCCGATGACCAGCAGCAGGAACAAGGTGTCGCGGCTGTCGCGCGGGAGCGCGTTCAGGCGTACCCATGCTCCCATGGGCTTCGCCCGGCGCCCCGACGGGGCGTCGTCGCCTTGGGGCGTTCCGGCGGCGCTTAACATGTGGCGAGCGCCTCCAGGCAGCGCCGCTTATGGGCCTCGCCCGTGGCGGCCTTGATCTCGTGGCCGGGCAGCCGCAGGCCATAGTCCATGCCCAGCCGATCGGCTTGCAGCACCCAAGCGGTGAGCCGCGACAGCCGGCGCTCGGCGTCCTGCGACCCGGCGCGCGCATAGTCCAGCCACAGCTCGTAGCGCTGCGCCTGCTGCGTGTCACGACTGACCAGTTCGTCGGCCTTCGCGGCTTTTTTCCAGACCACCAGCTTCAAGGGATCGCCGCGCCGGTAAGCGCGCACGCCGTCGAACTCGCCGGTGCTTTGGATCCTGGCCGCGGCCGCGCCGCCGGCGCGCGGCTCCCCCGTGGGCAGCGGCGGTGGAAACGTTTCGGGTGCGGGATAGACCAGAACACGGGCAGCGGGCCGCCAGACGGTCCAGACGCGGAACGTTCCCAGGGGAAAGCGCGTCTCCGCGGTCAACGGCGGAACCCGATGCAGCCCGCGCCGCTGCGGCTTGAAGGCGACCCGCACCGTGCATTGCCCCAGCGCCGGCACGTCGGTCCATACCCAGCGGTCGTCGTGGGTGGCATCCAGCACGGCCAGCCCGATGCCGTAGCGCACCGAGGGCCGCTCATTGGTCAGCACGATCGACAAGGTGGCGCTGGCGCCCGCGTACTGTGCGTCGGGCGGCGCCAGGTTCATGGTCAGCCCCCGCAGTGTCCCGTGGCACACATACATGCCCACGACGGCGCAGCCGGCCAGCAGGAACGTCAGCAGGTAGCCCAGGTTGAGCTGGTAATTGATGGAGCCGGTCAGCAGCAGCGCCAGGGTCAAGCCCAGCATGAAGCCCGGCGCGGTGGGCAGGATGTAGACGTTGCGCTGGGTCAGTTCGACGGCGTCGGACAAGGGCAGGCGCGCCTGCCACCACTGGCGAAAGCGCCCGCGCACGTACCGCACCGGGTCGAAGAACGACAAATGGCGCGGCTGCCGCGCAGCCGGCATGGCCAACGAAGGCATCTTGTCATTTGCCATTCGTCGCTCGTGCTATGGCAGAGGCACCGTATCCAACATGGCCCGCACCTGCTCGACGGGTCCGCGGCCGGCATCACCGACGGGGATCATGCGGTGCGCGACGGTCTGGGGCAGGATGGCCTGCACATCGT
This sequence comes from Ramlibacter sp., assembly GCA_035559095.1. GTDB lineage: Bacteria > Pseudomonadota > Gammaproteobacteria > Burkholderiales > Burkholderiaceae_C > Ramlibacter. Next base: position 6,105 of record DATMBW010000306.1, on the reverse strand, counting down.
CGGGGGCGACGTAGTCGCGACCGCTCAGCAGGGCCTGGGCCTTGGCGGCCCGCACCACGGCGATGGCCGCGCGCGGCGACAGGCCTTGAAGGAACCAGCGGCCCGAGCGCGTGGCCGCCACCAGGTCCTGCACGTACGTTAGCAAAGGCTCGGCCGCATGAATCTGGAGCACTTTCTGCTGGAGCAGCTGCAAGTCCACCGGGGTCAGCGTGCCGCGCATGGCGTCCACCATGCCGCGGCGGTCGGCCCCGTTGAGCAGCTCGCGCTCGGCGGCGCGGTCGGGATAGCCGAGCGAGATACACATCAGGAAGCGGTCCAGCTGCGACTCGGGCAGGGCAAAGGTGCCGAGCTGGTCGTGGGGGTTCTGGGTGGCGATCACGAAGAAGGGCGAAGGCAGGGCCCGCGTTTCACCTTCGACCGTGACCTGCTTTTCCTCCATCGCCTCCAGCAGGGCGCTTTGGGTCTTGGGGCTGGCGCGGTTGATCTCATCGGCCAGCAGCACCTGCGCGAACACCGGCCCGGGATGGAAGACGAAAGATTCCCTGCCGCGCTCGTAGATCGACACGCCCGACAGGTCGCTGGGCATCAGGTCGGCCGTGAACTGCACGCGCGAGAAGTGCAGGCCGAACGACCTCGATAGCGCGTGGGCCAGGGTGGTCTTGCCCACGCCCGGAACGTCCTCGATCAGCAGGTGGCCCCCCGCCAGCAGGCACGCCACGCAGTCGCGCACCTGAGCGGGTTTTCCGACAACCACCGTGTTAAGCTGGTCCAGGAGCGCTTTGAGTTTTTGTTGTGCATCCATAAGGCATGACGTTATCCCAAAACGTCGACAGCTGAGCATTGCCATGAATAAAACCGGGTATTTCACGCATCCCGATTGCAGGAGACACGAAATGGGGCCGGGCCATCCCGAATGCCCCGAGCGGCTCGGCGCGATCGACGACCGATTGCTGGCCAGCGGCGTCAGCCTCGCGCTGGATCACCGCGAGGCGCCGGAGGCTTCCCCGGGCGATATCGAACTGGCGCACACGCGCATGCATGTGGCCGCGTTGCGCGGCCTGGGTCAGGAACTCGACGAGCACATCAAGGCCGGTGGCCGGGGCTACGCCCAGATCGACCCCGACACCTTGATGAACCCGCATACCTGGAACGCGGCGCTTCATGCAGCCGGCGCGGCGCTCGCCGCCACCGATGCCGTGATCGGGGGCGAACTGGAAAACGCGTTCTGCGCGGTGCGGCCGCCCGGCCACCACGCCTGCCGCGACCGCGCGATGGGTTTCTGCTTTTTCAACAACATCGCCATCGCGGCCAAGTACGCGCTGGAGCGCCACGGTCTGAAGCGCGTAGCCATCGTGGACTTCGATGTTCACCATGGCAACGGAACCGAGGACATCCTGGGCGGGGACGAGCGGGCGCTCATGGTCGGATTCTTCCAGCACCCCTTCTACCCGTATACGGGCGCGGACTCTCATTGGGCCAACATGGTCAACCTGCCGGTGCCGGCGTACACCCGGGGCATGGCGGTCCGCGAACTGGTCGAGCAGGCCTGGATACCCCGGCTCGAAGCCTTCAAGCCCGAGATGATTTTCATCAGTGCCGGATTCGACGCGCACCGCGAGGACGACCTCGGGCAAATGGGCCTGGTTGAAGCGGACTACACGTGGATCACCGCGCGCGTGAAGGAAATCGCGAAGAAATACGCGGGCGGGCGCATCGTTTCCTCGCTCGAGGGCGGGTACAACCTGAATGCGCTGGGACGCAGCGTCGAAGCCCACATCCGTGTGCTGGCGGATATTTGACAATACGGGGTACTGCCGGAGCCTGCGGAAAATGGATGAAGCACTGATCGAGAAGCGGGACGAGCGTGGCGTGGTCGCGCTCACGATGAACCGCGCGGCGAATTTCAACGCGCTCAGCGAAGAAATGCTGGCCGCGCTGCAGGCGGCGCTGGACCGGGTGGCCGCGGACGCTTCGGCGCGCGTGGTGGTGCTGGGCGCCGGCGGCAAGGCCTTCTGCCCGGGCCACAACCTGAAGGAAATGATCGCCAAGCCGTCGCTGGAGTATTACCAGCGGCTGTTCGCGCAATGCAGCCGGATGATGCTGAGCATCCAGAAGCTGCCCGTGCCGGTGATCGCGCGGGTGCAGGGCGTGGCCACGGCGGCCGGATGCCAGTTGGTGGCGCAATGCGATCTGGCGGTGGCCTCGAGCACGGCCACGTTCGCCGTCAGCGGCGTGAACTTCGGGCTGTTTTGCTCCACGCCCAGTGTTCCCCTGTTGCGCAACATCGCGCCCAAGCAGGCGATGGAGATGCTGGTGACGGGCGACTTCATCACGGCGCAGCAGGCGCTGGAGCGGGGCCTGGTCAATCGCGTCTGCGCGCTCGAGGAGCTCGATGCCGAGGTCGAAAAACTGGTGGCCAGCATCCTGCAAAAACCCCGCGCCGCCATCGCCATGGGCAAGGAGCTGTTCTACCGCCAGCGCGAGATGGGCATCGAGGCGGCCTACGAACTGGCAAGCCAGACGATGGCGGTGAATATGATGCACGAATGCGCGCAGGAGGGCGTGGGCGCTTTCGCACAGAAGCGCAAGCCCGCGTGGAAGGCTTGAGGATACAAAAATCGGGCATCCGACTGCCTTTTCTGATTCATGACTGACCTCGACAAGCTGGTCCGCGATCTGGGCCATCCGGGTGTGCCGTGGGAACTCGGCGTGCTGCTGGGCTGCCTGGCGGCGGCCTTCGGCGCGTGCTGGCTCGTAGGGCGCCGGCAGGCGTCCGACTCGGTGTGGTTCGGCCGGGCGATCGTCGACGGGCTGCTGTTTCCGCTGCTGGCGCTGGTGCTGACCTACAGCGCGATGCTGGTGCTGGCGCGCAGCCAGCCGGTGGCATTGCTCAAGATGGCGGTGGCCGTCCTGATTTCGCTGGCGGGCATCCGGTTCCTGGCGCGCGTGCTGGCGGCGGTGTTTCCGCATTCGGCGATGGCCCGCCTGGTCGAGCGGCTGTTCTCCTGGCTGGTGTGGATCGCGGCGGTGCTGTGGATCGTGGGCTTGCTGCCCCCGGTGATGGAGGAGATGGACGCGATCCGTTTCGCGTTCGGCAAGACCAAGGTCAGTCTGCTCAGCCTGGTGCAGGGCCTGTTGTCGTCCGGCGTCGTGCTGGTGCTGGCGCTGTGGATCTCGGCCGTGCTGGAACGGCGAATCCTGCGCGAAACCGTCAATGACCTGTCACTGCGCAAAGTCGCGGCCAACGCGATCCGGGCGGTGCTGTTGCTGGTGGGCCTGCTGTTCGCGCTGTCGACGGTGGGCGTGGACCTGACGGCACTGTCGGTGCTGGGCGGGGCGCTGGGAGTCGGGCTCGGCTTCGGCTTGCAGAAGCTCGCGGCCAATTACGTCAGCGGCTTCGTCATCCTGTTCGAGCGCAGCTTGCGCATCGGCGATACGGTCCGGGTCGACGAATTCGAAGGCACCGTGATGGACATCAAGACCCGGTACACGCTGATCCGCGCGGGCAACGGCCGCGAGTCCATCGTGCCCAACGAGAAGCTCATCACCGAGCGCATCGAAAACCTTTCGCTGGCCGATCCGCGCATCCTGCTGACCACGGAGGTGACGGTGGGTTACGACAGCGACGTGAATGCCGTGCAGAAGATCCTGGTCGATGCGGCGCTGGCCAGCGACCAGGTACTGGCCGACCCGGAGCCGGGCGCGCGGCTGGCCCGCTTCGGCGCCGACGGGCTGGAATTCAGCGTGCTGTTCTGGATTGGCGATCCGGCCGCCGGCCAGCTCAATGTCCGCTCCGAGGTCAATCTGCGCATTCTGCAGGGGCTGCGCTCGGCGGGCATCCAGATTCCCTTTCCCCAGCGCGTCGTGCACGTCCAGGCTTCTTCGGCGGCGGCAACGACGAGCTGAATTCCCGGCGAGCGATCCGGCGACGCACTTTTCGACTCCCGGCCCTAGAACGGGCGGACGGCACGCCTATAATTCAAAAAACGAACGATCGTTCTTTTTTGATCCGCAGATGCTGTCGCGGTGGCGAAGTTGGGGTGGTGCAGCGCCGCATAGAATTCCAGTTTACGTATACGTCAATGCAAACCCTTTAGGAGCGGCAAAACATGAAGGTCCTGGTCCCCGTCAAACGCGTGGTCGACTACAACGTGAAAGTGCGCGTGAAGTCCGACCTCACCGGCGTCGATATCGCCAATGTCAAGATGAGCATGAACCCGTTCGACGAGATCGCAGTCGAAGAGGCGGTGCGTCTGAAGGAAAAGGGCGTCGCCACCGAGATCATCGCCGTCTCCTGCGGCCCCACCCAGTGCCAGGAAACGCTGCGCACGGCCATGGCCATCGGCGCGGACCGCGCCATCCTGGTGGAGAGCACCGAAGAACTGCAGCCCCTGTCGGTGGCCAAGATCCTGAAGGCCCTGGTCGACAAGGAGCAGCCCGGCCTGGTGATCCTGGGCAAGCAGGCCATCGACGACGACGCCAACCAGACCGGCCAGATGCTCGCGGCGCTGGCGGACCTGCCGCAGGCTACCTTCGCTTCGAAGGTGGAGGTGGCCGAGGGCAAGGCCAAAGTCACCCGTGAAGTCGACGGCGGCATGGAGACGGTGTCCATGAGCCTGCCGGCGGTGATCACGGTCGACTTGCGCCTGAACGAGCCGCGCTACGTGACGCTGCCCAACATCATGAAGGCCAAGAAGAAACCGCTGGAGACCTTCAAGCCCGCGGACCTGGGCGTGGAAATCCGCGCGCACCTCAAGACCTTGAAAGTCACCGAGCCGCCCAAGCGCGCCGCCGGCATCAAGGTGCCCGACGTGGCCACGCTGGTGGACAAGTTGAAGAACGAAGCGAAAGTGATCTGAAGAAGCGCAGCGATTCAGGTCATCCCGGCGAAGGCCGGGATCTCGCCGAACACGCAGAGCCAAATTACCTGGATCCCGGATCAAGTCCGGGATGACAAGCCAAAGATACGGAGAACCTTCATGACAGCCCTCGTAGTAGCAGAACACGACAACGCGTCCATCAAGGGTGCGACCCTCAACACCGTGACGGCCGCGGCGCAATGCGGCGGCGAAGTGCATGTGCTGGTGGCCGGCAGCAATGCCGGTGCCGCCGCGCAGGCCGCCAGCCAGATCGCCGGCGTCGCCAAGGTGATCCACGCCGACGCTGAACATCTTGCGCATGGCCTGGCCGAGAACATGGCCGCGCAGGTGCTGGCCATCGCGGCCGGCTACAGCCACATCCTGTTTCCGGCCACCGCCAGCGGCAAGAACATCGCCCCGCGCGTGGCCGCCAAGCTGGACGTGGGCCAGATCTCGGACGTGACCAAGGTCGACAGCCCCGACACCTTCGAGCGGCCGATCTACGCGGGCAACGCGATTTCCATCGTGCAAAGCCTGGACGAGAAGAAAGTGATCACCGTGCGCACTACCGGCTTCGATGCGGCGGCGGCCTCGGGAGGCTCGGGCGCGATCGAAACCGTCACGGCCACCCCCGACAGCGGCAAGAGCCGCTTCGAGGGCAACGAGATCGCCAAGAACGACCGGCCCGAGCTGACGGCGGCCAAGGTGATCGTCTCGGGCGGGCGGGCGCTGGGCAGCGCCGAGAAGTTCAACGAAGTGATGACGCCGCTGGCCGACAAGCTCGGAGCCGCCCTGGGCGCCAGCCGCGCCGCTGTGGATGCGGGCTACGCGCCCAACGACTGGCAGGTGGGCCAGACCGGCAAGATCGTGGCGCCCCAGCTGTACATCGCGGCGGGCATCTCGGGGGCGATCCAGCACCTGGCGGGCATGAAGGACTCCAAGGTGATCGTGGCGATCAACAAGGACCCGGAAGCGCCGATCTTCTCGGTGGCCGACTACGGGCTGGAGGCTGATTTGTTCGTGGCCGTGCCGGAACTGATCAAGGCGTTGTAGGGCTGTCATCCCGGACTTGATCCGGGATCCACGGTGCCCGATCAACGTCGCATCCGGCGAGACATGGATGCCGGGTCAAGCCCGGCATGACAACTCTTTCTTCGGAGATCCCCATGACCTACAAAGCCCCCCTCAAGGACATGCTGTTCGACATCCGGCACCTGGCGGGTATCGACGAGATCGCGAACATGCC